>SKVE01000824.1 GCA_007129635.1 Planctomycetaceae bacterium | reverse complement strand
GGAAAACACAGCAGAGTTGACAAGTGTCTCCGGCAAGATGTTCGCCGTCACGTTGATGATTGAGTCTTCGTCATGGGTTGGCGGTCGACTTGAACGATTCGGCCCCGTTCGAATTCGAATGTCCGACGTCGCCTCGCTCCAAGTGCGGCCCCTCCGTAAAAGTCCAACTTATCCGAACGACGCGAAGAAGAGCGACGATGCTTCTTGACATAGGGAGCGTAACAATCGGATGCAATCGAGCGGCGTTTGCGTCCAGCGGTGTGGCAGGTCCACCTGTCGCCGCCGATTGATCCGTGTCGTTACGATCCAAACTCGCCCGGCAGCGGAAAGAACGGGACGCTCGTCGACGCGGTCGAAACTGGACGTCTTCTCGCGGGGCGAACAATTGGCGACATGGCGTCGGCGGGAGACGGCACGTTTTCTGTTGCTGCCGACAGGTCCATATCGACGCAGTGACGGTATCGGCCACGCTCCGGGCTGACTTCTCGTTGCATGACGACTGGACGGATGATCAAGCGGGCTTCGAAAAGGTGATTTTCTTTTCTGTGTGGCCGCTGCCCACAGCCTCCGCGACACTTCGGAAACCATCTTGACGCAGCAGTTTACTGAGTCCTTGGCAGATGCGTTTCGTCACCCCGGGGCCTTCGTAGATCATCGCGGTGTAGAGCTGCACCAGCGAAGCACCGAGGCGGATTTTTTCGTAGGCGTCCTGTGCGGTAAAGACCCCACCAGCGCCGATGATCACGTAGCGTTGGCGATCCATGCGTGCGTAGAGTCCCGAGATGCAACGATTGATCAGCGCGGTAACCGGCCGACCTGCGACAGCGCCGGGCCGATCGGCTAGACTCTCGCGTGGGGTATCCAGGTTCAGCGAATCCGGCTTGCCGGGCGGCAGGTTGAAGCAGAATCCTCGCACGAACGCGAAGTCTTCGCATTGTTCCAACAGTTGTTGATGCAGGGCGGCTTCGTCGTGAGGAGCCACTTTAAGGAACACCGGACAGCGAACGCCGAGCGGCTGGAGACGTTCCAACAGCAGCCGGATGTTACCGGGCTGGCTGAAAAAGTCGCCTTCCGCCGCCACGTTCGGGCAGCTCAGGTTCAGCATCAGATAGCCAGCGTGCCGGTGCATCAGCGACACGCTCCGTTGGTAATCGGCCAGGATCTCGTCGGTGCTGCAGGGCGGCGAGCCTTGACCGTCGTTAGTCTTGACGATGTTGACTCCGAGCGGTAACTGCGGACCGTGTGCGGCCAATCGGGCTGAGACGACTTCGGCCCCCTCGTTGGGCAACCCGTAGTTCACGATAAGGGCGCGGTCGCGAGGCAAGCGAAACAGACGGGGTTTGGGATTGCCCAGCGAGCTTCGGGCGGAGACCGAACCGATTTCGGTAAACCCGAAGCCCAGCGAATCCAGCATCCGCAGAGCTCGTCCGCTTTTGTCCCACCCCGCAGCAAGACCGATCGGGTTGTGAAAGCGGAGGCCAGCGACTTCGATTCGAAGCACGGGATCGTCGATCTTCAAAAGCCTTTGCGTCAACGCAGCCACACCGGGAATCGCTCCGAATACGCGACACCCTTCCACCGTCATGTGATGGGCCGTCTCCGCGTCCAGACGAAACAAGAGCGGACGAATGACCGTCGTGTAAATTGACATGGACTCCACCCGTGCATTCTCACGCCTAACAATCATGGGAAGATGGTCAGGCTGCTATGGTACTGTCAACCGTATCAAGCCCTTCTCCATCGTAGTACAATGGGCGACGTGAATGAATGGCGGATGTTGGCAGCCGATCCGATGAAAAGACGATCGAAGGCAGTTCAAGGGGACGAAACATGTGGAAATGGTCGTTGAACTGGGGAGAAATCACACCACAGATCATCATCGGAACCTGTCCCATGACGGTTTCCGATTTGGCGCGGATACGAAACGAGGCTGGCGTTTCCGCCATCTTTTCGTTGCAGCATGACGCCTGCCATGCCTATTGGTCCATCGACTACGATCAACTTTGTGCGGCCGGCGCGGCTATGGAACTGGCGATGGATCGGTGGCCGATCCGGGACTTTGATATCCCCGACATGCGCCGCCAGTTGCCCGGCGCCGTGTCCGCATTCGCGCGGTTGCTGGGCCAGGGGCATCGCACTTATGTCCACTGCACGGCAGGCCTGGGCCGAGCCCCTCTGACGGTCCTCGGGTATCTGACCCTGGTAGCCCAGCAGGATCCCGAGGAGGCGATCCAATTGATACTGAAAGGTCGGCCGGGCGCCGTACCCGCTTGGGAGGCCCTGCAGGGATGCCGTGACGATCTGGTTGCCCAGCACCGACCGGCCATCGAACGTCTGGCTCATTCGTTTTATGAACAAGGCATGCCGGGCGACGCCTCTACCCATTGGCTTCAGGCTCAGTCTCAAATCCTGCGGTCGGTACTGGCGGGAACGCCGGACGGATGATCTGCCAAACGCAGGCAGCCATCCGCTGGTGCCCCAAGGGCGTCAGATGAATGGTGTCCACCGTCGCATGTTTCGCTGTCAGTATCCCCATGAGGACTCGTTTCGGAATCAAGCGAACATCGTGCTTGCGAGCCAACCTGCGCTGAATGCGTCCATATTGGTGCATCCCGGGAGGCAGGGGAAGCTCGAACATGACCAGTTGCCGTTCTGCAGCGCGAACACTGGCCAGCAGCATATCCAGATCCTGTGCGAACTGGGTCGGCGAGTTGCCGCCCAGAAGGTCATTGCCGCCGATCTGTAAGATCACGATCGGACACGTGATCCGCTGAGTCCTGGCGAGTTTCCACGCGGAAGCCGCCGTGGCGCCAGGGTAAGACAGATCATGAACCCGCAGGCCATGATCAGCCGCCAGCACCTCGGGCCACTTGACGGACCGGTCGCTGTCGCCCATCCCTGCCGAGATCGAATCTCCGATCACGGCGATCGACCGGGACGAAGCCACCGGAAGTCCGGGCAGGAAGTGGTACGGAAGCTCGATCGCCGCCGCAAACGCCCATACACCCAACACCGCCCAGGCTGCCCAGCGGAGCCGTTTACCGATCAGTAGACTGACGATCCAGAACATCGTGACGATGGTGGCCAGAACGTAAACCCAACCGGGAAGCGGGGTGGAAGAGCTGGCGACGGCTAGGGCGCCCAGCAACAAGCTCCACGTCGCAACCCGCTTGCCACAACCAGATGATCCCGAACCGGACCGGACGGCGATCATGATCAAGGCGATGCCGGTGAAGAAGGCATGACCACTGGCGATGTGGTAGATGAACCAGTTCATTTCAAGGCACCCAGGGAAGCATCCGGAAACGAAGGCATCCTATGAAGCTGCACTTAGGAACCGCGCAGGAATACCTTGTTCCATTCCAAAGTAGTAGGCACACTCCGTGTGCCGTAACCTGCGGACGGCACACGGAGTGAACCGTAACCTGCGGACGGCACACGGAGTGAACCGTAACCTGCGGACGGCACACGGAGTGTGCCTGCTACAATTTAGACAACTTATGCTTTTTGCAGTAGGCCCAGCGTCGTTCCTCTGGGCCTGCTCGATGTGACCGCGATTTATTCACGCGTGCTCAGTCCGCTGCCTCGGCGGGCGCAAAGGTCCGCGAGCCGAGTTGCTGGTCGATGATCATCAAGCCCACGGGGTTATCGCCGACTCGTTTCAATTGCTCGACGATCCGCTGTGCCGTCGCCTCTTCTTCGACCTGTTCCGAGACGAACCATTGCAGGAAGTTGTGTGCTGCATGGTCGTTTTGCTTGTTCGCCAGATCTACCAGTTCGTTGATCTTCGCGCTGATCAAACACTCGTGATCGTAAGCCTCCTGGAACGCGGCCAACGGGCTCTTCCATTCGATGGCCGGCTGATCGATCTTCTGCAAGGCCACTCGGCCGCCTCGATCGTTGATAAAGTCCACGAACTTCATACCGTGGACCCGCTCTTCCTCGGACTGGACTCGCATCCAGGCGGCCATCCCGTCCAAATTCTCGGCGGCGAAGTAATTCGCCATGGACAGGTACAGGTAAGCCGAAAAGAATTCGGCGTTCAGATGATCGTTAAACGCTTTTTCGATATCTTTTTTCATGCGATTGACCTTTCTTGATAGTCTTGGTTTTTTCGTCGAAGCGTATGCCTCTAAACGATTATGCGACGAGAGCAACAAAAACAAGGGGTTCGTCCCGGCTTTCTCGCCGCAAATCGCGGATTTTGGGCTTGCTGAAAGCAGTTCTCAATGCGAGCGTTCCGGCGAGCTGCATGAATGAGACTGGATTTCACTTCTGGCCGTCCTTTTTCGAGTTCTCGAAACTTCGAAGTGCCGTGCGTCTGGCCGTCGGATTAGCATCCAGAACGAGGTTGATCCAACGCGGCTGATGAACTAAGCTCCTCACAAGAACGGTTTCTCAAGACGCACGATGGGGAGTCACAGCGTGGCGGAAAGATCCGTAGCTAGCAGGCGGAAATCTCAGGTAAAACGTCGGTATCGCGCCGCCCGGCGATATGCGTTCGGGCCTTTGCATCTGGACGAACTGTCCGACGACCAATTGTTGGACACGCGGTTCTGCCAACTGGGACTGCACATCGAGGGCACGCCGCTGGAGCAGCGAATCGCTCGTTTGTATGAGGAACTCGAGTATCGTGGTATCCCCTTTCGGCCTCACTGCTGGTTCGCTGAAGAGTGGTTTTCGCCCGACGGCGTTCCCGGCATTGCGATCCCTTTTTACCTGGGGCACCCGCGTTTGATGCGTTTGGAACGCAAGCAGATGCTGGATGTCGAAGGCGGCACAGAAGAGGGGTGTATGCGGATTCTGCGACACGAGGCGGGTCATGCGATCGACAATGCGTATCGCTTGCGCCGCCGTCGGGACTGGCGAGAGATTTTCGGCCGCGCTTCGCTGCCCTATCCGAATTTCTATTCCCCGAAACCGTACAGCCGCAGTTTCGTGCTGCATCTGGATTCCTGGTATGCCCAGAGCCATCCGGTCGAGGATTTCGCCGAAACGTTTGCGGTGTGGTTGAAGCCAAAGTCGCGGTGGCGCAGTCAGTATCACGATTGGCCCGTGATCAAGAAGCTGGAGTACGTGCATCAGTTGATGGACGAGATCTGTCAACAGAAGCCCAAGGTCACCTCGCGTGAACGTCCCGGATCGTTGCCGACCGTGCGGACGACGCTGCGCGAGCACTATGACAAGCGGCGGGCGCATTACGGGCTGGATCTGCCGAACTTTTTCGACCATGAACTCCGGCGATTGTTTTCCGACGCCCCGGAGCATGCTCGCCGCCCAACGGCGGCCGGGTTCCTGCGTC
>SKVE01000512.1 GCA_007129635.1 Planctomycetaceae bacterium | reverse complement strand
TCGCTCGACGATGTTTGTCATCATCTCGATCGACTGTCGCGCCGCAGCCTTTTCGACATGATCCATGTCTGCCTTGTTTTCCTGCAGATAGGTCTTCAAGTCGAGCATTTCCGTGTGCCTGGCGTGCATCTTCCTGGTGATCGAGTCCAGCTCGGAGGTGATTTTCCCCTTAATATGTTCCAGGTAGGCGAGTTCTTCCGCTTCGGTGAGGGGCATGCATGGATCGGGCATCGTTTTACTCATGGGACTCGGAATTTATCATGTTTTTGCAGCCGTGCGAACCCCATCGCGAGCCACATTTTTCAAAGCCATGGTAGTCCTGCATTCAGACCGAGGGCGTGCGCCGCAACGAGTAGTTCCAGAGCCCCGATCGCCGATCGCTTCATGCAAACGCATTTTCTCCAGCAGATTCAGGGAGGCCAAAACATGAAGACCAACCGCCGCGAGCATCATCAGTTGGGGTGTGTCGTTTCGGCTGCCAGCATCCACGGTTCCGTGGGAATCCTGCCGGGCCTACGGCACCCTTGTCGCCAGCGTTCGAACGGCCGCTTTGCCTCCGTTAGCCGTCGCCCGGCCGTTCCCTTTTTGATCGCGTGCAACGGTCCTCCTTCGTTTCGACTCCAGAGTCGAGCGACAATGTACGCCAACGCCTGGTCACGAGTTCACGCACGTTTGCCGAAAGGACACGGTAGGATGGATATTTTTATCCGTCGTGCGGAAGATGACGGATGGGAGTGTGTCGGAATTTTGGCAGTGTCGGAATTTTGGCAAATTCCGCTACGGGGCTACGGGGCTACGGGTGTCGGAATTTTGGCAAATTCCGCTACGGGGCTACGGGGCTACGGGGTGTTGGCGGTGGCTTGCTGGTATAGGCGGCGGTAGTTTTCGATCATTTGTCGCAGGGTGAATTGTTCGGCGATTCGTTGGTGGTTGGCTCGCCCCCATTGTCGAGCCAATTCGGGATGTTGGACGATGCGTACGTTGGTTTCGACCAATGCGTGATGATCGCCGTGCTGGATGGTTTGCTGGTCGGCCAACGGCCCGAGCAACTCGGTCACTCCGGCGGCGCGGGTGGCGACCACGGGTAAACGGCTGGCCATGGCCTCTAGCAGAACGTTGGGCATGCCTTCCCATTGCGATGGCAGGATCAACAGGTCGGCAGCGGCCAGCAGGTCAGGGATATCGTCTCGGTACCCCAGGAAATGGACTCGGTGGGCGATTCCCAAATGCTCGGCCTGCCTCTGCAGAGCCTGTCGTTGTGGACCGTCGCCGGCCAGGATCAGGTCGTGTTGAGGCAACCGCGCCAGGAACTGGGGCGATTGATCCAGCAACCAATCGACGGCCTTCTGACGGTGCAGTCGACCGACGAACAGCAGGATGCGGCGGTTCTCGGGCAATCCGAGTCGATCCGAGGTTTGTCGTTGCGTTGGCTGGTAGGTCGCAAGATCGATGCCGTTGGGGATGACGCATAATTTGTCGCGGGGAAAGGCAGCCTGATCCCTGCAGAAATCGGCCACATCGCGACTGACGCAAACGATTTGTCGAGCGCGGCGACTGGTCCACGCTTCGACTCGCTGACGCCAGCGTGACGGATCTGCGACTCGGACCCCGGTAAACAATGCCGGACGTTCACGGCCGCCCACGGCCAATGCGCTCAGCACGTTGGCGTGAAACAGAAACGATTGGACGATGTCCGGAACGTGGTCGCGCAGCAGGCGACGGAGACGGGCCAGGGTGGCCGGTGCCTGCCAGATGGTACGAGCGTTCAGGAAACGCGTGGGGATGGCCTGTTGTTCCAGGCGGCGGACCAGCAGATCCTGGTCGGTGGCGGGCCGAGCGGCCAGGCAGTAGACGGTGGTTTCGAAATGTTCAGGGGGCAACCCCGTTGCCAGGTGAACCAGGCAGCGTTCCGCGCCGCCGGGCTCCAATTCGGTGATCACCAGGGCGATGCGGCAACGTCCGTTGATCGCGAGCATCATTTCACGATGACGATCGAGCAAACGGCTCGGTCCAGGATCTGCTGCCGTTGTCGAGCGATCAAGTCATGTTTGACCTTTTCCGATTGAAAGGCCCCCATGACCAACAGATCGACTTTACGTTCGGCCAGTTCGATGGGGACGATCACTTCGCTGTTGCCGGATCGTCGTACGGCATCGAACTTGACTCGCCGGTTCATGGCTCGTTGCCGAACTTCGTCTAATTGGTTCTGGGCGCTTTGTTCCAGCTCGCGCTCGAATTCCTGCATTTCGGTGTCCACCAGGATCTTCACGTTCAGCAGTTGTCTGAGCGTATCCGTATCGACGACCGCCAGCGCGGTGAGTTGGGCGCCGACGGTCCGGGCCAGATCGATCGCATAATCGGCGGCTTGGAACGACGATTTCGTACCGTCGACCAGGATCAGGATGTGGTTGATCAGTGACTTAGCCATGGCGTTTGTCCTCTTCGGCTTCACGGGCAAGACGGTCCTTGATCATCTTCTGGATGATGAAGGACTCGCGTTCTCGTTCTTCCAGATTCGACTGGATATAGTTGATGGTTTCCGAGTAATCCGGAATAAAGACTTTGGACAGCGCGTTGCAGCGCCGTTGCGTTTTCCGCAGTTCGCGTGCCAGTCGGATGACGGCGTTTTCCAATTCGGCCAATTCGGCCAGCAGGGGCAGCACCTCGATGAAGCTCTGCATGGCCGTATCCGTCTGGGCGGATGTGCCGCCGATGCCGAACTGGATGCTCAGATCGGCGGTCATGGCGGTGACGGTGGGCAGACGAATGCCCATCAGGTTCTGTTGGCTGATATCGACTTGGTGGTCGAAGACGACGGCCAATGTCGCTCGATCCACGCCTGCCGAACCGACGTCCAACACGGCATCTCGCAAGGCCTCGTGGGCCGGTACCAGCGTTTCGTTCAGCCGGCGTTCGGCATCTCGAGCTCGCCCCAACCGACTCATCAATTCGTACACCAAGATCTGCCGTTTTTGATCCAGCAGATCGTAACCCTCCTTGGCCGTGTCCAGTTGCCGGCTCAATTCCAGGTAGCTGGATTTCGTAGGTGCCACATTCAGCTTGGCCATCTTATTCCTGCTTTGTACGATAATGTTCATCCAGCAGATCGTCGTTCAACCGATGCAGTTCGTCGCGAGGCAGCGTCGACAGTACATCCCAGCCGATTTCCAAGGTCGTTTCGATCGATCGATTCTCGGTCTCCTTCTGGCTCAAGAACCGGCGTTCAAACGTTTCACCGAAATGCAGGTATTCCTTATCCAGCAGGCTCAGCTCTTCTTCGCCCACCACGTCGGCCAGCGCACGCACCCGTTTGACATAGGCATAGCAGGCGAACAATTGGCTGGCCAGCGCCGGATGATCGTCGCGCGTGTATCCCTTGCCGACGCCATCCTTCATCAAACGTGACAGGCTGGGCAGACCGGCGATCGGCGGGTAGATGCCACGCTGGTACAACGTGCGATCCAACACAATCTGACCTTCGGTGATGTACCCGGTCAGATCCGGCACCGGATGGCTGATATCATCGGCGGGCATTGTCAGGATGGCCATCTGGGTAACCGACCCTTGCGAATTGACGATACGCCCCGCTCGCTCGTACAGACTGGCCAGATCCGAGTACAGGTAGCCCGGGTACCCTTTGCGTCCTGGGATTTCGCCTCGAGCCGTTCCCACCTCGCGCAGACTCTCGCAATAGTTCGTCATATCGGTCAGCAGCACCAGCACGTGCTGGTCGCAATCGAATGCCAGGTGTTCCGCCATTGTCAGGGCCACGCGAGGCGTCAGCAAGCGTTCCACGCTGGGTGCATCGGCCAGTGACAGGAACACCACGACTCGACCCAACGCCCCCGATTCTTGAAAATTCCGGATAAAGTATTCGGCCACATCGTGCTTGACCCCCATGGCGCCGAACACGATGGAAAAATTGACCGATTCGTCCAGCAGCCGCGCCTGGCGGACGATCTGGGCGGCCACGCGATCGTGGGGCAGGCCGTTTCCTGAAAAGATCGGCAGCTTTTGGCCTCGGACCAGGGCATTCATCCCATCGATGGCCGAGAGTCCTGTCTGGATGAATTCTCGAGGATACTGTCGCGCGTGCGGGTTGATCGGCAGCCCGTTGATGTCTCGACGGTCGGCGGACAGGGGCGGTGGTCCGCCGTCCATCGGTCGTCCCAGCCCATCGAACACGCGGCCCAGCATGTGCTCGGATACGGGCAGGCAGAAACTCTCGCCTAAGAAACGGACTCGAGTACTCTGGTTGGACAACCCCGTCGTTCCCTCCAGCACCTGGACCACCGCTTGGCGATCGGAAATGTCCAGCACGCGACCCAAACGCGGCTTGCCCTCGCCGTCCAGCACCTCGACGATCTCGTCAAACCCGACATCCCTTACCCGTTGGACCACCACCAGCGGACCATCGATCCGATGGGTTCCGACGTACTGCAGTCCTCGATCCCGGACGTCAAATCGTATCACGCTCGTACTCCTTATCCAGGTCGTCGAACTGCTGATTCATCTCATGTTCCAAGGCTACCAGCGCTTCCAGTTCCTCGTTGCCGAACGCCTGTTTGGCGCGGATGACCTTCGGCACGCAGGGCAGTTCTCGGATCCGTACCAGCGGCGCTCCGGCCTGGATGATCTGGCTGGCTCGGCGGTGCAGCGTCATGATCAACCGCAGCAAAGCCAGTTGTCGATCGGGGTGGCAGTACATGTCTTTTTCATCGAAAGCGTTTTGGGTCAGGAACCCGTCTTTCAGGATATCGGCAGTCAGCAGGATCATCCGTTGCGAATCGGGCAACACGTCCGGGCCAACCAATTTGACGATCTGTTGCAAGCGATCCTCCCGCTGCAGCACCTCGATCGCCTCCTGTCGCACCTCGCTCCACTGCGGCGACCGCAGTTCCCACCAGGCCCGCACATCCTCGACATATTCCGAATAGGAACGCAGCCAGTGGATCGAGGGATAATGCCGTGCGTTGGCCAATTCGGTATCCAGGGCCCAGAAGCAGCGGATGAAGCGTCGCGTGTGCTGGGTCACCGGTTCGGAGAAATCGCCGCCGGGCGGGCTGACCGCCCCGACGATGGTGATCGAACCATCCTGGCCGCCCAAGGTGGTCACCGCACCGCCTCGTTCGTAGAACTGAGCCAATCGCGTGGCCAGGGTGGCGGGGAAGCCTTCTTCGGCCGGCATTTCTTCCAGTCGCGCGGCCAGTTCGCGGAGCGCTTCGGCCCAGCGGCTGGTCGAATCCGCGAAGACCGCCACGTGCCGTCCCTGGTCTCGGTAGTACTCGGCCAGCGTGATGCCCGT
>SKVE01000474.1 GCA_007129635.1 Planctomycetaceae bacterium | reverse complement strand
TGTCCCGGTGTCCAAGTGATCGAACCGGCAGAGATGACCGTCGATGCGATGTCGGCCACCTTCGTGCCATCGCTGTGCAGCAGGACGATGTCGATCCCGTTGCTGCCGGGCACGTTAAACGTCTCCCAATGGATCTCGTAGTTGTGGCTGGGTATCAAGTCGGTGTAGAAATTCGGCGATGTGATCCGCAACCAGGATGGTTCTGACGTGGCGGCCAACGGCGTGTTACCATACGCGCCCAAATTGACGCGACCGCCGTTGGGGCTAGGTTCCAGGCTGAAATCGAATGCCGGATGCCCGGCGTCGATGCTGGTCGAACCGGGTTGCAGCCGATAGTCGTCGTCGTTCAATGAAACGAAGCGCGGGTCGTCCAGCGTCGGTGCGGGCTCGGTCCGCCCGATCGAGTGCCGATCGCTGTCGGTTTCGACCTGCCAATCGTACACGTCAAAGAAGTCTTTACCTTGAAAGGCCACGCGTCCACTGCCGGTCGTGAACAGGTTGTTGTAGTCGCTGTGGTAGCCGAACTGGCTGTCAGCCGCTACGTACAACGCATAACCCGACTCGGCGTACAGGATATTGTTTCTGATCGTGACGCCGTCTGCGGCATTCTGCAGATGGACACCGTTGCCCGCTGGTGCGTAGACCGTGTTGTTGATCAACTGCACCTGCCGCGCACCGTCCACCAATACGCCGTTTCCCGAATTTCGGTAGATCAGATTGTGATGGATGAACGTATCATCGGCGACCTGGATCCCCGTGGCATTGGCGAACACGCGATTGTAACGCACCTCGGTGCCGGGTTCGGCCAGAATGCCCACCCCGTTGTGATGGACCAGGTTGTGCAGTTGCGATCCCCACTGATCCGGTCCGATCAGATGAGATCCGTGGATGCCGATCGGGTTATGATGCACGTCGTTGGCCACGATCACCGATCCGGTCCCCCATTGTTCGATGCCCGCTTGATGATTGCCATGAATGTCGTTGAAACGCACCCAGACGCCGGCTGCGTCCGGCGGCACCAGGACGCCGATCCCGTTGTCATGAATCTTGTTCATGGGCAATCCGCCGGGACTGCCCACGGGCGCCGGGTTGTCCGGTCCCAAGACGCCGCGGCGGCTGGACATACCGACGGCGTTCCCATGGATCGTGTTGCCGTAGACGTGCGCCACGCGGCTGTCGGAATAGATACCCGTGGCGCGGCCGGCGATGTCGTTGCCCCGCACCGTGGCCGTGGCTCCTGTTGCCAGCAAGACGCCGATATCGCTCGCCACCGGATCGTTCGGAATCTGCGGGAGGAAACGGTTGTCTTCGATCAGATTGGGCAGTTCGCTATCGATCTGTACCCCCACCTCGATGCCGGCGAACGTGCTGCGGCGGACCACGTTGCCTTCCGATTCCGCACCGATCAGAATGCCCGTGCCAGCACCGGCAAAGCCGAGCATGTCGAAGATACTTTCGTCGGAACCGTCCAGATGAACCCCCGCGAGATAACTGCCCGCCAGCGATCCTACGAACGTCGCGCCTTGATCGGCGGCCGTGATCACCGCGCCGGGTTCGTGGTAGCCGGTATCCAATACGATCAGATCGTTCGGTCCCAATTGGTAGGTATCCAGCACGCTTTGCAATGTCGCTTTGGGGCGGCGATGCAGCAAGCCGCTCCATTCGTCGTTGCCCGGCAACGTGGTGTAGTAACTGTTGCTGCGATCGATCTGGCTTGCGGGATTGACGTAGATTACCCGAGTCAAACTGGTCTCGCCCGGCTCGACGGCCAGCATGAAATTGTTCCGCTGCCCCGAGACGCGGGCATAGTACTTGCCCGCCGGTACGTCGATCAGCGAGACGATTTCGCGGTCGCGGTCTGTGCGACTGGCGCCCAGCAGATTGCCATCGGCGTCGTACACTTCCAGATCGAGGTCGCCGCGCACGAAACTGTGACGGATGTCGACATTCACGCTGTCGGTACGCAAGAGTTCGAATTCGTAGCACTTGACAGCGCCGTGTGGCTCCAGACTCAGGCCATCCACGTGCAAGCCCGGGCCGATTCCCAGTTGCGTGATCGAGCTGCACACCGGGCCGCTGGAAGCGGACTGGGCCATCGCCTGCCCGGACGGGCCACCGCTGGTGAAGCGGTCGACGTAGATATCCGAGTCGGTCAGTTCGAAATCGATGATCGTAAACTCAGCTAACTGGAACTCGTGCCGCGCGAACAGAAGTTCCACATACGCGTCCAACTTGGCGGTCACCGCACCTCCGACGTTGAAAGTGCTGAGCAACCCCAGTTGCAGGTTGCCGAGGAATTCGTCCAGATGCACCTTGCCGTCGTTGTTCGGGTCGCTCAGATCGGCGTACAGATCGATAGCGACCCCGCCGGATACCCCGGCCCCAACGACCACCAGACTCAGCTCGAGACCCGCATTCAGCACGCCGGTCAGCGTCGCTTCGGGTACGTTCTTGCCGGTGCCGTCCGCGTTTTCGCGATCGCTGATGAAGAACCCGGAGAAGATATCCAGCGGGTCGTTGGTGTCCAGGAACTTGCGGAGCCCATGCGTATCAAAGCCGAACTTCAAATCGATTCCGGCGCCGATGTAGCCGCTAACCGACGCAAAGATCGGGATCGGCGGGATCAGCGGACCCACCTTCATGATCGGAAACGGCAGGCCCACTTCCAAAGTAGGAAGCTCGACCAGAAACAGGTCGATGTCCTGACCCAACAGCAACTTGAAAGCGTTCGCCGGATTCTCGATGATGGGAAACGAAATCGAAAAATCCCTGCCCTCGGTCATGTCGGAATAGAAACTCCCGACGCCATTGGGCAACGACTTCATCTGCTGCGACGCGTCGACGTGCGTGGTGACATTCGGTTCGACATGGGACAGATTTTCCCCTTGCCGCGGATCGGTGCCGCTCAAGTCGAAACTGCCCAGCGGGATCAGCACTTCGCCCGTGACCACCGGCGCTGTGTTGATCAGGGTGATCACGTCGCCCACGGCACCGACGAAACTGGCTACGTCGCCGTAACCGAGTTGTTCGACAATCTGCAAGACCGTGATCTCGATACCGAAATCCTCGAGAATGGGCAGCGGTTCGGTCAAGAAATCTACGATCGGCTGCATCGGATCGGTAACCTTCTTGACCTCGCGAAGAAGCGACTCAGAAAAATCGCTGATGAACTGCCCGGCGTTCAAGACGACGTTGTTGAACGCGATGCTGGGCATGTCGCCGGATAGACCGTCCAGCCCGGCGGAAAACTCCCAAAGCATCGCGAACTCGGCGCCCAACGAGGGAAACCGAGAGTCACCGGCAAAGCTGACTTCCAGATCCAGATTGACCGCAGCCCCGCCTTCGATGGACGGGCGCAAGAGATCGCTCACATCAAAACCGCCGGCGGCCAGATCGGAAAAACGGAGCTTCGGGTCGTTGGGATCGAAGGGATTGACGATGTCCACGGCAATCGTGGCATCAAAGCCACTCGGATTAGCCACGTCGTCCGCCACGTCCAGTTGAAGGAACAGCAACTCGCCCCGTGCCTGCAACTCGGGTATCCGAGCTTCCAGCGTCAACGCCAACTCGTTCGGCGAATCGACGTGCAGATAGAATCCGTCGTCGCGGCTGACACCAAACCCCAGTTCCCACACGAAACCCAACGCCAATTGGACGTTGCCATCGACACTCAGCCCCAACGCGGGAATCCCCAAATCGAAATCGATGGGGGTGTCGACCAGAGTCAGTTGCCGACCCAGCATCATCGAGATGTCAATTTGGTCATCGTTGACCCCATCGCCACTGGTGTCCGAGAATACCGCGGAGATATCGTCTTGGGTAACCAAACCGTCTTGGTTGGCGTCCAGCAAGAAGTCCAACCCGTCGGGGCCCAGCACCTCGAATAACGACTGCTGGATCACCTCGGCCGTGTTGTTCAACGATTCGCCGAAGCGATCCCGCAGCTTTTGAATCACGTCTGTCCGGATGTCTTGAATAAACGCGGACGCATCGTCCAGTCCCGAACCGATCATGGGGAAGGTGTGGCTGAGCACCTCGCTGGACAGCACATCCTGGACGCTGCCCAAGACAAAGTCGATCGCATCGATCGCGCCGCCCAGATTGTTGATCAAGTCGAAGTTGCCGAACAGATCTTCCAGATCCGGTGCGGTCAGTGTCGTTGTGTTTTCCAAGTCGCCCAAGTCGGTGACCGTCAACACGATGTCACCCAGGTAGCTGTTTTCGGTCGGAGCGTACAGGGGCAGCGTCAGGTGAGCTTGTCCCGACAAGCCCAGATCCAGGTGACTCAAACTCAGTTCGTCCAGGTAGATACGATCGCTGGACGGGTTGCCGTCATCCAAGGTCAGCCCCAACAGAATGGTGTCATCGGTGGTCGCCGGGTTCCCATCGCCGTCGATCAACAGGCTGCCGTCCTTGATCCAGACACCCAACGGCCCCACCGCGGTGGTGAAGTAGATATCCTGCCCTTCGACTCTTGCTGTCAGCCCAAGCGCCGTGGTCTCGTACAGGAAGGGGCGTGGGTCCAGGCGGTCCGTCAGATCGATCCCCAGATCTAATTGAAACAACACGCCCGCTTCGACCGCCAGTTGCACTGCGCCATGCACGTCGATCAGGTTGCTCAGCCCACCGACGCCCAAATCGTCCAGTGACAGATTGATCGGAAGGCTTGTCTGCAACGACTCCTCCAGCGTCATGCTCAGACGTAACACCGAATGGTTGTCGGCCAGCGACAAATTTAACACGGAAGGATCCAGCCCGAACGCGTCTTCGATCGCAGACTCCAGGTCTTGCAGGACGGCTGCCGGTTTGTTCTGCAAACTTGTGACCCAGGCAATAAACTCGTCCGCAAAGCCGATGATGTCGCTCAACGACCGATGGATGCCCGGAATTTTCTGGGCCAGCAGCGAGAAGCCCTCGGCGTCGGCCAGGTACGTGGCCACAGCCACCAGGGCGTCGATCACCGTCGACGAATCCCATGTCGTAAAGTCCAACAGCAGATCCGCATCGTGCAGCGAGAGGTCCATCGTACCAATCTCGGTGATGTCCGGCCAGTCGAACACCAAACGCGGATCGCCTGGGTGATCGGAGCCGAAAAAATTCGGCGTGACCTGCAGGGGCAACGTCGCACTGGCCGAACCTTGAATCATCGGTTGGACCGTGATCTCGCTGATGTTCGAGCCGAGTCCGGCGTACAATTCGGGCAAGTACACACGGCCGCCGGCGACGCCTGTATTGGGAGCCGTCAACGCGAACCCCACCGACGCCTGGGCCTGGGCATCCCCGTTCACCACCTCGACTGCCAGAAAACCG
>SKVE01000485.1 GCA_007129635.1 Planctomycetaceae bacterium | reverse complement strand
TGCGGCCGTCGCCCGATCCCAGGTCATAGACCACGTCGTCCTTCGTGACTTTGGCCATCTTGATCATCTGAGCAACCACTTCGTGAGGCGTGGGGCCGAAGGGATCGATGTCCTGCGAGGTGCCCAGCGTCTGATCGAATTCGTATTCGATTTCCACTCCGTCGGCTGCAGCGATCTGCGAACAGTCGGAAAGATCGACCGATGGAGTCGTCTGCGCCGACAGATCCATCGTCGAGATTCCCAGCAAAACCCAGGCGGCCAGCGCAAGCCGTCCGCCGGCTCGGAGCCAGGCAACGCGTCCAGATGTCAGCAGCGAGTTGAGGTCTTGGGGTAGCAGGGGAAGGGGGCATTGCGTCATGGCTGGGCTCCTCTCGGTGTTACAAGTCCCGAAAAAAAACGGAAGGTGATGAAGCGGTCTGATGATAGTCTACCGAATACTCTACGGATCGTCGATCGGCGTCGGCCAGTTCGGTGATGCCGTACGCGACTGGCGCAAGAATCGTTCGAACCAGGCAACCTGCTCGGGATGTTGTACAGCGATATCGTGCTGTTCCCCCGGATCCTGGGCCAGGTGGTACAGTTCCAGCGGTGTGTCATGGGCACGACGCACGGCTTTCCAATCGCCCCTCCGAGCGGCCTGTTGGAAGCCCCGTTCGTGGAACTCCCAGTACAACGGCCGCTCTCGAAGTTCCGGCTGAGGCTGCGAGAGCAGGCTGGGCAGGATGCTGACACCATCGATCCCGTCGGGGACCGGGGCGCCGGCCAGTTCGGCGAATGTCGGCAGCACGTCGGCAAAGTACCAGATGTCGCGGCTGACGCTGTCGGGTTGGATTCGACCAGGCCAACGCGCGACCATCACCGTTCGCAGCCCGCCTTCGTACATGTCGCGTTTGCGGCCGCGCAGCGGGCCCGAGCTGTCGAATAGCCCTTCGTAGCGGTTGGCGGCGCCGTTATCCGAGCAGAAAAAGAGGATCGTTTGCTGGTCGATGTCCAATTCTTCGAGCAGTTGTACCATGCGCCCCATGTCGCGGTCGGTACGCGTCAGCATGGAAGCATACACCTTGGCCTGTGGGGGCCACTGGGTGTCGCGGGTATAGGGTTCCAGTTCGGGGATCTGGAATCGATCGTGCGGAACGGTGTAGGGCAGGTACAGGAAAAAAGGAGCATCCCCGGGACCATGCCGCCGGATAAAGTCCAGAGCGAATTCGGTGAACAGATCGTGTGTATGATGTTGTTCGGTCACAAAATCCTGGCGGGTTCCTGTGTTGCCTTCCAGGACCATTTTTTCTTCGTTGTGCCAAATGAATTCAGGGTAGTGCGAATGGGCTCGGCGTTGATTCAACAAGCCCAGCCATTCATCGAAGCCTTGTCGATTGGGAATGCCCGTGGTGCCTGGTTCGCCTAATCCCCATTTCCCGGTAATGCCCGTAACGTACCCGGCATCTTTCAGGACTTGCGCCACGGTGATATCGTCTTCGGTCAGCGGAACTCGCATGCCGCCCCCACCGCCCGTGCAGGGAACGCCGCCGTGTCCGGGACGGCCCGTGTTGCCGCGCACGGTGGTGTGCCCGGTGTGCTGGCCGGTCATCAAGACGCTGCGCGACGGGGCGCAAACCGTCGACCCGGCGTACGCATCGGTGTACCGAATCCCCTCGCGAGCCATCTGGTCCACGTTCGGCATGCGGATATGCTGCTGGCCATAGACGCCCAGATCCCCGTAGCCCATGTCATCGACCATGACAAAAATGATGTTCGGTCGTGCACCTTGGGCTGATCGCGTCGTATCTTCCTGGGCCGATGCAGTGGCTGACATCCACGCCAGCGGCAGGCTCGCGACCAGCATCGCGAAGATGCGCCGCATCCAAAGACCGGAACGCCCCCTCTGGTATCGCTGGTTCATGTTCTTCTTCTCCTTGGTCGGGTACCGCAGGAACGCGTGCATTGCCCGTCATGGCTGGAGCTGCGAAAGTGGCAGCTTTAATTCGCCCTGCTGTTGTCCATCGACATCGATGATCTGGTAGGTGACCGACGGTTGCTCGGTCTGGGTATCGAATGTCAGCAAGCCGAATGAGTTCGTCTTGTTGAAGCCGAACAGACAACCGTCCATGATCGCGTGCGTGTGGATGTTGGTCAAGTGCGACGAACTGAACTCGTACAGATCGTACCCGGTATCGCGGGGGATCTTCCAGGCGTCGGAGCGATGCCGATCTGCCGAGATCAACAAAACGCCGGGGATCTTTTGCCGAGCGATCAGATCGAAGATCTCATCGCGTTCTTCTTCGAACCCCCGCCACGTATCCAGCCCCCCTTGGCCGGGCTTGGCGTCCAGGCTCCACGGCACAGGCGACACCAGCACCTTGAAGGGCGCATCTGATTCCGCCAAAGTTTGCTTCAGCCAGGCCAGTTGATGCGGGCCCAGCATCGAAGGACGCTCGACGCCCGGTCCGCCGAAGCGTCCCGGGTCGGTGCGGTAATAGCGCCCGTCAAGCAGCAGGAAGTGCACGTCGCCGATAAGAAAGTCGAACCAGACGCCAGGCTGCTGGACACCGCCACCGTAGTACGGGTTGACGAAGTTCTGTCGGAAGATGTCCCAGACCATCGGCTTCCAGTACGGCACGTCGATCTCCGGCCCTCCCCAACTGTCGTCCATGGCAAAATCATGATCATCCCAAATAGCGGCGATGGATCGTGAACCGATCAGACGAGCGAACTCGGGTTGCGATTGACGTTGGTAGTAGCAATAGCGTTGTTGGTCGGGGCTTTCCGGATCGTCGATGTAGACATTGTCGCCCATCAGCAGCACGGCTGCAGGATCGGTGGCGGCGATCGTGTCCCACATCCGCTCGCGGTCCATCCCGTCGTAGCCGGCGCCGCCACCAAAGGCGACTCGGAATGTGGCCGGCTGGTTGCGTGCCGGAAAGGTGCGAAACTGCTGATGATCGGCTCGCACTTCCGCCCGGTCATCGCCCAGCAGTACCGCGTAATGGTACTGAGTATGGGCTTCCAGTCCGGTTACCGGCACCTGGGCCGTGTAATCGTCTTCGGCGCGGGATTCGATGGGCCCGAAGACCAGCGGATCGGTCATGTCGGACGATCGGCTGATCGCCACGCGAACCGGGGTTTCCACGGCGGTCCGCACCCAGACGCGAACACTGTGGTCGGTCATGCTGCCCAGCATCGGACCGTGCACCAGACGGTGGCGATAATCCTCCCGCAGTTGCTGGAACGCCGCATGTTCGGCCAGCGGTTCGAACAACCGTCGCGGCCCGGCCAGGAAACGCTCAGGCGGCAGATCCGTCTGCTGGATGGCTTGCTGCATCGTGCGGGCCGCGGCGTCCAGATCGCCCAACCGTGTCTGGGCCAGCGTCTTCATGAACAGCATCTCCTGGTCGTGTCGCCCGGGATGTTCCTGCAGGTACTGGCTTGTGTACCGCAGCGCTTCCTGCGAGCGGTCGGTTTGGATCAGCCGCAGGGCGTATTGCCCCAGTCGCTTGACGTCCCTCGGACGCGGCTCGCGACGCATGTAGTCGCTGGACTGTCCAGGATGGCTGGCGCCGGCCAGGGGATAGTCGGGAAACGGGTAGCCATAGGGAAAGTCGTACGGGGAAATCGGCAAGCCGGTCGAGGCTCGATACAGAAACAGGCTGGTATCGAAGCGGTATTGGTCCGGGTGCGGGTTGATCGCGAAAGCTTCTTCTACAGCCTTTTGAAAAAAGACGGCATCGCAGAAATCAAACAGTGCTTGCCAGTCGGCTTCGTTCTGTGCGTGGCCGCCATCACGCCAATGCAGCACCTGGTGATCCTCGGCACCCAACCACTCGAAGATCGGCCGAGCGGCCAGATGAGCCAAGGCGGTACCGTAGGGATTGGCCCACCAGTCGTGGCGAGCGTGGGTATTGATCAGCATGCGAGGCGCGACGGCGGCGCGCAACGTGTGAGCATCCATCGGCAAGCGGTCCTCGTGGCCGACGAAGGTCATCAGCCGTGGAGTCCACCAGTGGGCGTGCCGCTGTTGATGATCCGTCAGCCGCTGCTGAGGACGATCCGGATCGAAGAACCGCCAACTGGCCGTGCCGCCGGCGCCCGACGAGTTGGGGGCGGTGATGGCGATGCGATCGTCGTAGATTCCGGCACACAACGCGGCTTTGCCTCCCCGCGAATGCCCGGTCACCACGATCTTCTCTGGATCGATGTACGGTTGATCGACCAATGCATCGATCAACGGCTGGTAAGCCCAGGCCCAAGCCGCGATCACGCCCCAATCCTGATATTCGGGGTACAGGCCCAGCACGCCTTCGTCCCGGCGATCGGGGGCGTCCGTCGCCACGTCGTCGCGGATGAACTTGACCAGCACGTACCCGCGTTGCACCGCTTGACGATCGGCAACCGCTTGCTGCTCGATCACCTCGGGACGCCGGTCAACCCAACGGGCCTCGTCATCGCTCAAGCCCTCCGTATCAAAGAGAAAGCGATCGTTCTTGATGATCACGGGGAAGCTTCCCGGTCGGTCCGGACGCAAAACGCCGACTCGGACCGTCGCCGACTCTCCGTCTCGCTGAATCTTCATCTGCACGTGCTCGATGATCGCTTGCTGGTCGATGGCCTGCCGAGTCTGCTGAACGGTCCAGGCAACCGACTCGGGTTTGGCAGGCATCGTTCCGTACAGATAATGGGCCAGCAGCGTCTTGAGGTACTCGCGCTGCTCGGGCCAAGCCTCCGGGTCGGTGACCGGATCTTCGCCGATCCGATGTAGCGGATTCACCAAACCTCGATGAACCGGCAGTTCCGAAGCCTCGGGGAAATCCCCCGCCCATCCCTGGCGGCCCACTAGCACCGTTGCGACCATGACCAGCGCCAACGATTGTTTTAGAAGAATCTTTCTGTTACGCATCACAAGTGCTCCCTGTCGACGAACAAAATGGCCGTTCTTCGGGCGTCCGAGGGGCGTCGGAGCCGTTCACGAGACGGCATCGGTGTCTCCCTGGTGCTGGTCAGCCACGGATCTCGCGTGCTCCTCGCGCAAGGTTTTCAACAGACGCAGGATATCGGCGGCACCACCGATCGTGACCACCACGGCCATGATGCCGAACAAAACGAGTGCGATGACCAGCAACACCTGCCAAAGAATGATCCAGAATTCGATGGGCATCAGACATTCTCCTCGCCGCCGGTTTGCGGCCGTTCATTATTCTTGCGGTCGGGAAACAGCAACGAACCCACGACCATCACCAACACCGCGCCGCTGATCGTCAGCAGCCCGACCCGCGCGCTGGGGATATCGATTCCCAACAACTGCTGCACGGGACTCAAACCCAGCACG
>SKVE01000613.1 GCA_007129635.1 Planctomycetaceae bacterium | reverse complement strand
CCGTTCGAGAAATAACTGACGCACTTCCTGCCCCCTCACCCTGCTCTCTCCCACGAGGGGCGAGGGGACATTGGACAGTTATTTCTCGAAAGGTGCTAACGATCGGGACGAAGCTTACTGCAAAGAGTCGAACCGTCCCTGCGGGCTCAATGCCCGTTGCGTGCACGCCGCAAATTCGCCCGAAAACCGGGTCGATGTCCGGCGGGCGTCCCGGTCGCCACCCAGGATCTGGCAAGAACGGTGGCGGCGATTGAACAAACGTGGGCTTTGATTCCCAAACACCAAAGCTGACCCCGGCGACCGCGGCCGAAGTCGCGAAGCGATGTCATGCAATAGCCATGGGTGCGAACCCATGGTGGGCTAGTAAAAAATGCCTGTCCTTTTCGCCTTTTCGCCTGACAGAGCCTAGCACTGATAGCATACAACGAGGATTCTAGCGACCAGGTCGAGCGTGAAAAGTCTGGAAAAAATGGGCAATTGGTCTTCCCGCAGGCTATCTTTCCGGGTAAGGTGTCCCGCCTTGCTATTCACTGTTTGGTTCAGGCGGAAAGGAATCTGCCAATGAAGTGGCTCGCCGCTTCCCTGATCGTTTTGGCATGTTCGGCCGGCTGCCACGCGCCGAAACCGTCATTTAATGTACTGGCCCCTTACGGTTCGTCGCGCGTACCGCCGCCGGCGACGAACAGCACAGCGCGCCATCAGCCGTACTATAGTCAGCCCAGCGGAGTTCCGGCCGGTTCGCCGCCCGCACAGCCGAAGGCGACCAGCGGTGAATCCGGTACCACACCGTTGACTTCCTCGTCCGATCCATCACTGACCACATCGTCCGATGTCTGGAGATCGATGGCGGTGCGAGGCGCTGGTTCCCAGAACAGCTCGGAGGGTTCCGCGTCGACGGGTGTCCAGTTAGCGTCGTTTGAAGAGTCGACGTCCGGATCATCGGGGACGGCCCCCGAGTTATTCGTCCCGGACGCTGGTTCCAGCCCCATCGGTTCGCTGCCACCGCCTCCGGGGGCATCGTCGGGAAATACGGTGGTCGCCAGTGCCAAAGCCAGCGATTCGCCCCAACCCGCCGCAAACACCGGCTTGCAAGGCAAGCCGACGTTGCAGTGGAAGACGCCCTAAATCTCCTGTACTACCAACACCAACCGAGCGGTAGCTCGAATTCGGTTGGCGGCACCGCCGCCCTGTGTTTGGAGATGGGGAACCCGTGAGGATCTTTCTCTACGAATATCTGACGGGCGGCGGAACGCTGGACGAGCGCCTTGGCGAAATGCCGAGCGGTTCTCTGTTGATCGAAGGGACCGCGATGGTAGCTGCCTTGGCGGAGGATCTGGCCGCGCTGCCGGGGATCCA
This sequence comes from Planctomycetaceae bacterium, assembly GCA_007129635.1. Classification (GTDB taxonomy): domain Bacteria; phylum Planctomycetota; class Planctomycetia; order Pirellulales; family Pirellulaceae; genus SKKK01. The sequence goes on along the minus strand of SKVE01000613.1, from coordinate 3,964 downwards.
GGTGGATCTGCTCCGCGATGCTCGAATCCACGACCCGCGGTTGGAACGTCTTCCGGCTTGCATCGTGCGGGATGCTAACGAACATCGGTTGGCTTTTTCTCGGATGTCAGCCATTGCGGACCGCGTGATTCTAATCGCGCCGGAATCCGAGGGGATTCTGCTGGATCGATATCGTTGTGCGGAAGCGACCGGCACGCGCATGTTCAGCCCATCGTCGACACTGATCGAAGTGGTTGCGGACAAGCACCGAACGGCCGCCGTGTTACATGCCGCCGGCATACCCGTCCCGCAAGGCTGTCTGTTGAGCCCCGATGACCGTTTGCCGCTGGACGTGAGCTACCCAGCCGTCCTGAAGCCGCAATTTGGCGCCGGATCGTGCGAAACTCGCCTGCTGGCTGACGTCCAAGCAGCGATTCGGTACGGGAGGCCCGCACAGACGATGCGTCTGGAACGCTATCACGCCGGCTTGGCGGCCAGCGTTTCCGTACTGTGTGGAGCGAAACAACGTTTGCTTTTGCCCGCTGGCCGGCAGTTGATTTCCGCCGACGGCAGCTTCCGCTACCTGGGCGGTGTCGTGCCGCTGAACCAAACGGTCGGACACCGAGCGCAACGGCTGGCGGATCGGGTGCTGGACGCTCTGCCCCCAGCGATCGGCTATGTGGGGATCGATCTGATCTTAGGCGAAGACCCGGACGGCGGCCAGGATGTCGTTCTGGAAGTGAATCCCCGGCTGACGACCTCCTACTTGGGGCTTCGCCGCTTGTGTCGCGACAATCTGGCGGCGATGATGCTGGCTGTTGCAGGCGGCGACTCGGTCCACTTGCACTGGTGCGACGAGCCGGTCGCCTTTACGGCAGACGGCCGAACCTGGGCAGGGCGAAGCACATGAGTTGGTTGGCGGTAGACATCGGCGGGGCGAATCTCAAGTTGGCTGATCGTGCCACGTTTGCGATGACGCGCGCTTTCGCGATGTGGAAGCACCCCCACCAACTGAGCATGCAATTGCAGGAGATGCTTACGTCGGCTCCCGCACATCGGAATCTGGCCGTGACCATGACCGGCGAATTGGCCGACTGCTTTGCCAGCAAGGTCGACGGTGTACAGTTCATTCTGCATCAGGCCCTTCGGGCGTTGCCGACCGATTGGCAGTTGCGAGTTTATCTGACCGATGGGCGACTGGTTTCGATCCAGACGGCTCTGGCCGAACCTTTGGCCGCAGCGGCTTCGAATTGGCACGCGCTGGCCGCTTTCGCCGGTCGCTTTGTTCCCAGCGGTCGGGCGATGATGATCGACATTGGGTCGACAACCTGTGACCTGATCCCGCTGGTTGACGGTCGCCCGACGCCGATCGGTCACGACGACACGGCGCGGATGCTGGCCGGGCAGCTACTGTACACGGGTGTCGAACGATCGCCGATCTGCGCCGTGCTGGATCGTGTACCGTATCGCGGCGCCAGTTGTCCGCCGGCTCAAGAATGGTTCGCCACGATGCGGGATGCCTACCTGGTATTAGGGGAAATCGAGGAACAGCCCGCATGCTGCGACACGGCGGACGGTCGCCCGGCGACTCGTCAGGCGGCTCGAGCGCGTCTGGCTCGCATGATCTGTGCCGATACGTCGCAGTTCGATCCGCCCGATGCCGAGACCGTGGCCCGGGCGGCCGCGGGGGCTCAGGCCGAACGTCTGGCGAACGCATTTCGTCAAGCCGCTGCGACGATCGTCCCGGAGACGGTGGTCGTTGCCGGACATGGTGACTTTCTGCTACGCCGCATGCTGAAGATCGTCGGATTCGAGGGGCCGATCATCTGGCTGGCCGATCGCCTGAATCCGGCGGTATCCCGAGTGGCGACGGCGCATGCGTTGGCCGTGTTGGCTTGCGAAAGGCACGGGACATGAATCGGCCCATGGTTCGCGTTGTCAAGGTGGGTGGCAGCCTACTTTCGTGGCCACCGCTGCCAGCGGCACTCGCTGCTTGGCTGGACGCTCAGCCGCCCTCGGTCAACGTGCTGATCGCGGGCGGCGGTGCGGCGGCCGATTGGTTGCGCCAGTCAGATGCATGTTTCGAATTGGGCGAAGCCGTCTCGCATGGCCTGTGCTTGGAGATGCTGCGAGTCACCGCTCGGCTGCTGGCTGCGATCTGTGCGAAGCGATCGTCGGCGACAGAAGCAGATCGACTGGTCACGGACTTCGCGGCGCTGGACGAATTCCTGGATCGTGGCCAGCTTGGGCAACAATGCGTCTTCTGTCCGCACCACTTCATGACCGAATGGGAACCGCAGCACCATCCGCGACCGTTGCCTGCTACTTGGGGCACCACCAGTGATTCGATCGCTGCTCGGTTGGCCGAGATGATTCGCGCTGACGAACTGGTCCTGTTGAAATCGGCCCCGCCCCCGCCTGCTCCCTTCGCCAGTAGTGGCTATGTGGACCAAAACTTCACGGAGACCGCTCGATCATTGCCCAACGTTCGCTACGTCAACCTCCGCGGTTTTGACAGCAGAACGACAGCATGAATCGAGGTGGTAGCTGGCGACCCGATCGCCGAGATGTTCAAGGACATGCCGGGGCCGGCCGCGTGCCGGCCCCGATCGGCTGGAGACGGTCAGTTCCACCACCAGCTACTGTCTTCCGGTCGGGCGGCCTTCTCCAGCACCTGGCCCATTGCCGGATCGACTTCGCTGCGAGCCGCGATGGCCCAGGAATCGATCTGCACGCCGCCCGAGGCGGTGATGACGTAGTTGCGTCCGATCTTGATAAAGCTGCATTGGGTCGGTACGGTCGTCGGCGCGTTCCAGGACTGTACCCCGTTGCCGTTCATCGATCCTGTCAGCACCGGGAAACTGACCCCGCCGGCCAGACCGCACAAGTCTTCCCGCTGGATCAGTGCTGCCACGATGGACAAATCCATCAGGTTGCGAAGCTGAGCAAATACCACATCTTTCTCGGCCAGTTGCTCGAATCGCTCCGTCATGTTGTCTGCCCATTGCTTGGCGATCGGATCCTCGCGACCGGTACCCACCACGGAACCGTCCGCTTGAACAAATTCGTCTTCCGTCATCGCCTTGACACCCTGGCCTCGCAGTTGCCAAGCCAATTTGTCCTGGCTGCGTACCAGCGGTTCGTAGTTGCAAGCCAACCACCAACGCGGCATCACATTGGTCGGCATGCGGCGTCGCTGGCTCAATAAATCCAGGAATCCGGGCAGCCCATCGATCGGAGCCGGTTCCAGGTTCATCGCCAGACGTTTCATCCGATAATCGGCCGCCACCAGGACTCGAGCGAAGTGCGTGTTGACGGGCACCCCCGAGTAGGTTACCTGCTGCGGGCCCAATGCCTGTTGAATGCCTGGAATCACGGCCGGGTTGAAGACCCGTTGGCTGCTCATAAACTGCCGGAAATTCTGCCGTCCTTCTGGCGTGGGATCGATCGAAACGCTGATGCCCTCGCGCCGAGCCGCATCGGCGGTCCAAAAAGCGACCAGCAGATCTTCCAGCAGCAGCACCGGCTGGCCGGTCGTTACGCCGACGACGTTCGCCTGGTCATCGATGGTCCAGCCTTCACCGGGGCCAGCCAGGATGATGTCGCCCTGTTCGGGATAGACCAACACGTACTCGATTCGTTGCAATCCGGCCAAAAACAAAACATCCTCGGGAATCTGTCCCTGCCCCTCGTTCATGGCGTGCTGCAGAGCCGATTCGAGGCCCCTGAGCGAAACCTTTCGCATGGGGGTCGCCTGGTTCAACGGGCCAGCCGCCTGACCGATCTGCTGCCGAAGTTGTTGTAATTGCTGGTCGCGTTCGGCCACGGTAACCCGACGGACAATCCCATCCGCGTCCACAGCAACCCCTCCCACCGGGCGATTGAACCCGAAATTCCCCTGCGCGGCAGCGTACGGGGAGTTGAAGGCGATCAAAGTGGCAAAGACCAGCAGGACAGTGCTGGTACGGAAAAAAATCTGACGTGT
>SKVE01000187.1 GCA_007129635.1 Planctomycetaceae bacterium | reverse complement strand
TCCCGCTGTCGCGTCACAACCTCGCCGGTAAACGTCACGACGGTGGCTTCCCGTGTGTATTGGCCAATGTCGATCCCGTGACAACTGGCATTGCCATGCAAGGCTCCGCCCACCGAGCCGGGAACGCCCGCCAACGCCTCCAGCCCGCCCCAACCGTCACGCACGGCCGAAGCGATCAAATGAGACAGCTTGGCGGCGCCACCAGCGACGACCAGCCCGTCCTGGAACGATACCCCCGCAAATTCCGCCGCCGTCAGATGGATGACCAATCCAGGTACCCCCTGACCGGAAACCAGCAGGTTCGAGCCGCCACCTAAAAGGCGTACCGGCATGTCCTCCTCTTGGCAACGCCGGACCAAACCCAACAATTCATCCAGATTGGTCGGTTCGGCGAAGTATTGGGCAGCGCCGCCCAGTCGCAGCCAAGTGTACTTGGCCAACAGTTCACCCTCGCGGACAATGTGCTCAAATCCTGTCTGGAACCCCATGCTTGCCTTTCCGAGTCAGCGGAGGGTCAAGAGAAATCGTTTTGCCGCTGATCATAGAACCCGACGCGTCCGCTGTCAATGGAAATCAGACGGCACCCCCCCAAACGCGCGGCAAAGAGCAGGGTTTGCGTTGAAATTTTGGGGTGGCCTTTCCTCCAATCAGGCAACTCGCAGGAAATAATCTACCGCGTTCGGCGTGGGTCTCCGACCCCGCCGAAACCGCCGACCGAAGGTCTCCCGCGATATTGGAGACCTTCGGCCGGCGGGGTGGCTCGGTCAGAGACCGGCCACATCGCTGCGGGTAGATTATTCCCTGCGAGTTGCCTCAGGTCGAATTGAACGGTCGTGGGAACCCGAACGCGGCTCTGGTCTGCCGCCAGCCGACGTATTTCTCCGAGCGTCCCCGCGTCCGCCTGCTTCGCGGCCATCAATTGTCCGCGATCGCCCTACGGCCGCTCGGATCCCACCGAAGCCGCACCGAACGGGGAAGTACCCATTACGGGTGGCAGACGCGAAGTCGTCCATTCGTGGCTTCATACCCGCAACCCGTACCGTGTACTACTGGAACTCGATCCGCGCGAAAAAGACTATCATAGACTGGAAACCGAGGAGGAAACGATCATGTATCCGTGGCGAAGTTGGGCCGTAGCGGCCTTGGCTGTGGCGTGGGGCACTGGCGGGAACTTGGGTTGGGGACAACAGGCGGTGGCATTGCCAGAAGGGGTGCGCGCGGTCTGGGATCTGGAGGCGGCCCATCGCGAAACGACCGATACTCGCGAGCGGGTTTGCATCAATGGGCTGTGGCAGTGGCAACCGGCCGATCCGCAGACCGATCGAGTGCCCGAGAGCAATTGGGGCTACTTCAAGGTCCCTGGCGCGTGGCCGGGGATCACCACCTACATGCAAAAGGATTCACAAACGGTCCACGCCTATCCCCAGTGGCAGGAGACGCGACTGTCGGACGTGTCGGCGGCCTGGTATCAGCGCGAGATCACCGTTCCCGATAACTGGACGGGCCGCCGCATCGCGGTCAGCGCGGACTACCTGAATTCGTACGCGGAGGTGTACGTGGACGGCCGCCGCGCCGGTGAGATGCGGTTTCCGGCGGGCGAAGTCGAAATCGGCGACCTGTGCCAACCTGGCGGGCAACATACGCTCAGCCTGTTGGTCGTGGCTTTGCCGCTGCAAGGCGTGCGGATGTCGTACAACGACAGCAATGCGGCTCGCGAAGTACCAGGTTCCGTGGCGCGGCGCGGGCTGTGCGGGGATGTGTACCTGACTTCAACACCGTCCGCCGCGCGCGTCGGCGATATTCGGCTGGACACCTCGGTGCGTCAGCAGCGGATGACGGTGGATGTCGAGTTGTTGGATCTGTCACCGAATACAACGTACTCGCTGCATGTCCGGGTGAAGGACGGCCAGCGAGTTGTCAAGACGTTTCCCAGCGGATCGTTCGATTCAAGCAGCCTCGAGTCAGGCTCTATCCGCGTCTCGGACGCATGGCTGCCCGACAAGCTTTGGGACACGCATACGCCGGAGCACCAGTACGAGATGACCGTGTCGTTGCTGGATGACGACGGCACCCCCGTCGATATCGCCCAACCGATCCGGTTCGGATTTCGCGAGTTCTGGATCGACGGCCGGGATTTCTACTTGAACGGCAGCCGGATTTTTCTGAGCGCGGTGCCGCTGGACAACGCACAGGTCGGTGCGGCACTGGCGACGTACGAGGCGGCGCGGGAGAGCCTGCTGCGGCTGCAAAGTTTCGGCATCAACTTTGTCTACACGCACAACTACGATTGCCAGCCGGGTTCGCATCTGAGTTTCGCCGAGATCCTGCGCGCGGCGGACGACGTGGGGATGCTGGTCGCGCTGTCGCAACCGCACTTTTCCGACTACGACTGGCAATCGCCCGATGCCGAGCATACCAACGGTTACGCCGGGCACGCGGCGTTCTACGTGCGCGTGGCTCAACATCGTCCGTCGGTGGTCATGTATGCGACCAGCCACAACGCGACGGGCTACAGCGAGGACATGAACCCCGATCTGATCGACGGCATCTACGACCAACGCAGTTCGTGGGCGATGAACAACGTGCGCCGGGCGGTGCGTGCCGAGGCGATCGTGCGGAGCCTGGATCCCAGCCGCATCGTCTACCATCATTCGTCGGGCAACCTGAGTTCGATGCACACGAGCAATTTCTATCCCAACTTCGTGCCGGTCCAGGAAATGTCCGATTGGTTCGAGCATTGGGCGACGGTGGGCGTCAAACCGTTCTTCGCCTGCGAATACGGCGCTCCGTTCACCTGGGACTGGGCCATGTACCGAGGCTGGTTCCAAGGTGCGCGAGAATTCGGCAGTGCGGCCGTCCCGTGGGATTTCTGCCTGGCCGAATGGAATTCGCAATTCCTGGGCGATGCGGCGTTCCAGATCAGCGAACAAGAGCGGCGCAATCTGCGTTGGGAGGCCGAGCGATACCGCAGCGGTCGCCTGTGGCACCGCTGGGACTATCCGCACCGATTGGGCTCGACCGACTTCGACGAACGCTATCCCGTACTGGCGAACTATTTGCAGCAGAACTGGCGAGCATTTCGCACCTGGGGCGTGTCGGCCATTTCGCCTTGGGAGCACCATGTCTTCTGGAAACTGCGGCCGGGGATGGACCGCAACCGCCGCGAGGAACTGTCCACCGATTGGCAGCAATTGCAGCGACCGGGATTCAGTCCGGATTTCCTCCACCAGCGTTACGAACGGATGGATTTGGCCTATCAGCGTTCCGACTGGCTGGCGACGCCGGCCGCCGAGGCCATGGATCGGAACAACCGGCCGCTGCTGGCATACCTGGCGGGCAAGCCGGATCGGTTCACCAGCCAGGACCATATCTTTCTGCCGGGCGAGACGGTCGAGAAACAGATCGTTGTCATCAACAACAGCCGAGTTGCAGTGACGTGCCGGTACGAGTGGGTATTCACGCGAAGCGAAGATTCGATGGTGTTGGCAGCGTCAATGTCGCCAGCCACGATCCGCGTGGAAACGGGGCAGCAAAAGCGGATCCCACTGCGTCTTGAATTGCCTACGGACGCTCCGCCCGGCGAATACTTGCTGAGCATGACCGCTCGCATGCAATCGGCAGACGAAGGCACCGGCCAGGCGAGCGAAACGCAACAGGATCGGTTTGTCGTCCATGTGTTGGCGTCCACCGAGACAACCCCTGCTGCTCGATCAACGCGCGATTCGGCTCGCGTCGCTCTGTTTGACCCGGTGGGTGAGACGGGTAAGTTGCTGGCCTCGCTGGGCGTCCCCTGTCAAACGGTCCAGGCCGACGCGGATCTGGACGATTTCGATCTGCTGGTAATCGGTCGCACGGCGTTATCGGCCGAAGGCTCGGCTCCGGACCTCGCGCGCGTCCGCGACGGGCTCAAGGTGCTGGTGTTCGAACAGACCGCCGAGGCGTTGGAAAAGCGGTTGGGCTTCCGAGTGATCGAGTACGGCTTGCGGAATGTCTTTCCACGCGTACCCGACCATCCTTTGCTGGCTGGATTGACGGAGCAGCACCTGCGCGACTGGCGCGGCGAAGCGACGCTCTTGCCTTCGCGGTTGGACTACCAAGCCAGCCAACGCTACAGCGGCGCGCCCGCGGTGCGTTGGTGCGGTCTGGAAGTTCCGCGATTGTGGCGCTGCGGCAATCAAGGCAACGTGGCCTCGGTCTCGATCGAAAAGCCCGCACGCGGTGATTTCCTGCCGATCGTCGACGGCGGTTTCAGTCTGCAGTACAGCCCGTTGCTCGAATACCGCGAGGGCACGGGCATGGTGTTGTTTTGCCAGTTGGACGTGACGGACCGCACCGAATCCGAACCGGCGGCCGACCGGTTGGTCCGGAACCTGTTGGACTATGTGTCCACTTGGAAGCCCAGCCCGCGTCGCCAGGCCTGGTATGCGGGCGATTTGGCGGGCCGGGCCTATCTCGAGCAGACCGGCGTTCCGCTGCAAACCTACGAAGGTGGGGAACTGAGCGACGAGCATGTCTTGATCGTCGCACCGGGTGGTGGAGAGACGTTGGTCCCGCACGCGGCGGCCGTGGCCCGCTGGCTTGAACGCGGCGGCCATTTGCTGGCATGGGAACTGGATGCGACGGAGGCCAACTCGTTCCTGCCATCGAACGTCGAAACGACTGTCCTCGAGCACATCGCCGCCCATTTCGAGCCACCGAGTGTCGATAGTTTGCTGGTCGGGGCCGGGCCGGCGGACGTGCATAACCGTGCCCCACGCGATCTGCCGTTGGTCACGGGCGGTGCACGGATGGTTGGCAACGGCGTGTTAGCGCGGCAGGATTCGTCGAACGTCGTCTTCTGCCAACTGGCCCCGCATCGAGTTAGCCGAGCTGGCGGGCTGGCGCCGTCACTGACGATTTGCGACCGAGAAGCGTATGACGGCAAGCTGAGCGCCCTGGTAAGGATGGGCACAACGCCCTGGGCTCGATTCGGCCAGAAAGTGTCCGCTGGACAGGTCGGGAAGACATACACATTGGCCGTCTCTGTCAAAAGCGTTGGTGATCCAGTGACCGTACGCTTGGAGGTAGAAACCGCCGGGCCGCGTGGTGACCAGGTGGTCCGCGGTGAAGATACACTGGTCCAGACGGAAACGTGGCAGGAACTTCACGTCACGTTCCAGGTCGACAAACCGTCTGCCGAAGGTTGGCAAGCTTATCTGCACTGCGGGCAGGAGGGCGCGACATTTCGGGCCGACCTGTTCCGGCTGTACGAAGGGCCGTACAGCCCCGAACGCCGCGGAGCAGGAGACGAAAAGGGGCAAGGCAGCCGGAACTTGCTGGCCAACGCCAGTTTC
>SKVE01000865.1 GCA_007129635.1 Planctomycetaceae bacterium | reverse complement strand
TCAAGATCGCGTTGGTCCAGCCAATCGAGCAATCGCCCCACGGCTCGATCCACGTTCTCGATGTTGGCCAGGTACTCGGCTTGGCGCTGGGTCAGATCGGGATGACGTTCCAAACAAGCCTGAACCAATTCCGGTGGCGAGGCGATGGGGGTGTGCGGTTCGTGGAACCAGACGCACGCGAGGAAGGGGGCCGCGTCTTGCTGGCCCGCACCGATGGAATCCAACCAGTCGATGGTTTCGTCGACAAGGATCTGGCACGAATAACCTTCGATCTTCCCGACCGCTTGGCCGTTGCGCCGGAAGTTTACCGGGTCGCGATGGCTGGGCGCGGCGTTGTTGGACGTCGCGAAGGAGATCTCGAACCCTTGGTCCAACGGTCCCGGCTGATCGGCGTTGTCCAGATCGGACAGGTGCCATTTTCCAAAGAGGCCTGTGCGGTAGCCTGCTTGGCCAGCCAGATCGGCCACCGTGATCTCCTCGGCTCGCAGATGCATGGGATGCGCGACGGGCAGATAGCTGTAGATCCCCGTGCGGGCGGGGATGCGGCCGGTGAGAATCCCGGCTCGCGAGGGCGAGCAGTTGGGCGCGGGCGAATGGGCGTCGGAAAAGGCGAGCCCGTCCGCCGCCAGTTGGTCCAGATGCGGCGTCAGCATCCGGCCACCAAACGCGCCGGTGTCCGACCAGCCGGCATCGTCCAACAGCAGGAAGATGAAGTTCGGCCGGCTGCCTTCGCCACACGCTCGCTCGTCCGCGGCGACCCGCACAGCCAAGCCCAGTCCCCCGACGGCCACGAGCATCAGGATCATCGCCCATCCGGCAAGCCCGTAGCTGGAGAACCAGCCGCGAGCGTTTCGCGGCCCGGACGGGACAGGCAACCTGAATCTTCGAGCGGAGCAGAACGGGTTCATCGCAGATCCTTTCTCAAAGCGTTAGCACCGTTCGAGAAATAACTGTCCAATGTCCCTCGCCCCTCGTGGGAGAGGGCAGGGTGAGGGGGCAGAAAATGCGTCAGTTATTTCTCGAACGGTGCTTAGCTGGGTTCGAGCGGGATTCCTGGCAGAGCCTAGGTCAACGGTCGGTGAAACTCAATGCACGCAGTTCTTCTTCACTCAACACGCGATTCAACACGGCGACGCCGTCCAGGTACAGTTGGGTACCGTAATCGATGGGTTCAGCGCCCAGCCCTAAGGCTCGACCGAACGTGAACGGCGCGCCTTGTCGCAGCCGGTAGCGAACCGGTTGACCGATCCGCTGCCACGATTCGCCGTGTCTCGCATCCAAGGACGTGACGATCAGATCGTCGGGCTGCATCTTCGCCACGACCGGCAACCGAACGCGGTGCCCTCTTGTAGCAGCAAACTCGACGGGCTCGGTCAGGATGCTGGCGTCGCCACGCCGCACGTCGAGCGTGACTCGATAATCGACGTTTCCATGGTCTTCGTCCGAACTGGTCCGGTCGTACGTGACGGTCGCCGCCTCCGTATCCACCTGCAACCAGTGTTCGTAGACGCCCGAGTCCTGGACGTTGTAGCCATGGAACTTCAGCAGGAAGGATTGCGGCGAATAGATGGGCCAGGGGAAGTGGAAAGGATTGCTAGCCACCGGTTCCGTATAGCGAAAAACGTCGCGGGCCACAGGATCGGTAATGGAAGTCGGTGTGGCGACTCCATCACAATACGCCACGACCTGATCCGTGTCAGGGTCGAACGTCATCGCCATGGCCACCCATTGTTCGTTTTCGAAATCACCGCCATCGATGGCTCGGCATCGGGCAAATTGCGAGCCGGGTGCCGTCGACTGCGGGTAGCTGGACGCCCCGGTCGACGAGATGTGGGCGGTCGTCCCTCGCGATCCGAACAGCCCGCCGAACAGGGCGATCTGCCGCCTGCCGCCGTACTTGTCCCAACCGCCTTCGTCCCAGATCCCGGCGACCAGATGCCGACGGCCGACGAACCGTACCCAGGCGATCATGGTAAACGCCTGGCGACCGTGGACATCCAGCGGCGAACCGTCGAACGCGTCGCGCGCCACCTCGCCGAAAACAAACCCTTGGTTGAACCGCACGGCATGGCCGAACGGTCCTGAAGTATCGAACGACAGCTTCGATGCATCGTCCGCATAGGGCCAGTCGTCGGGTGTGTAGGTCTGGGGATCACCGATGCGCCGTAAGCTGACGGGAAACCCGCGGGGAACCACGTCGGCATCGTGGTACGACGTCCATCGTCCCTCGTGCATCAACGAAAAGTCCCAAAAGGCGATCAACCCCTTGGTCTCGGCGACCTTCGCGACTCGATCGGCAGGCTCGCCGCCCAGCACCGAACCGGTCATCATCGATACGAGCACCAGTGACGCAACGAACTTGTTCATAATGTGGCTCCCTGTCCTACGAATTCCATAAACATTTTGGTGCTTCCACTTGACTTTTCCCGCCCACGGACTGATACTACCGTTGGAGGCTCGGCTGCGGAACGGCTCCTCGAGGGTGGTTCCAAAAGCATTGCCTCTTTTGTTTGCGCACTACGATCTCACGTTCTTCCCTCCGCATAGGGGTTCTGAACGTAAACGATTCCCCAGGCACGGAACACGTTGCCGTCTCGTTCGCCTTCGCCCACGAACTGCAACTGGTGCAGCCAGCGGCCGAACTCGCTGGCAATCTCATCGCGTGTCGGAGCCGGCTGTTTCATTCATTCCTTCTGCAACATGAATGGTAGCCGTTACCAATCAGTTTGTCACGCCTGTCGTCGCTAGGCAAGCAATTCAGGTCGCTTTGCCGCCTTTGCCGGATTGCCAGGATCGGCTTGGGCGTTTAGGCTTGGAGATCTTCAGCAGACGGACTTTTGGAATGATAAGGAACGAACGAGCGGATGAGCAGACAGTACATTTTCACGATCGAACAATTGACCAAGAAGCACGGCCCACGCGAGGTCTTGAAGGATATCTGGCTGGCCTTTTATCCGGGGGCAAAGATCGGCGTGCTGGGACGCAACGGCTCGGGGAAGAGCACCCTATTGCGGATCATGGCGGGGGACGACCGGGATTTTGACGGCGAAGCACGTTTGACGGCCGGGTTTACACGGGGCTACCTGTCGCAAGAGCCGCAATTGAATCCGGACAAAGACGTCTGGGGCAATGTCGAGGAGGCGGTCGCACCACGGCGTGCGCTGCTGGATCGCTACAACCAGATCAGCGCGGAACTGGCCGAGCCGATGGACGATGCCCGGATGCAAAAGTTGTGCGACGAGATGGCTCGGCTGCAAGACAAGATCGAAGCCACGCATACCTGGGAGCTGGACCGCGAGATCGAAATCGCCTTCGATGTCATGAACCTTCCGCCTCGCGATGCCGACGTGGAGACGTTGTCGGGCGGCGAGCGGCGGCGAGTCGCCTTGTGCAAACTGCTGCTGCAGCGGCCCGATCTGCTGCTGTTGGATGAACCGACCAACCATCTGGACGCCGAGGCGATCCATTGGCTGGAGCGGCATCTGTCCGAATACCCGGGCACGGTGGTGGCCGTGACCCACGACCGGTACTTTCTGGACAACGTCGCGGGCTGGATTCTGGAACTGGACCGCGGTCGGGGAATCCCCTGGGAAGGCAATTACAGTTCGTGGCTGGATCAGAAGCAGCAGAGGCTGGCTCGGGAAGAGAAATCCAGCCAGGCTCGCCAAAAGTCGCTGCAACGTGAATTGGACTGGGTGCGCATGGCGCCGCGAGCTCGTCAAGCCAAGAGCAAAGCGCGCTTGAAGGCTTACGAGCAACTGGCCGCCCAGCAGTACGAAGAACGGCTGGACGAGTTCGAGATCCAGATCCCGCCCGGTAAACACCTGGGCAACCTGGTGATCGAAGCGCAAGGCCTGACCAAGGGATTCGGCGACATGGTCTTGATCGAGAACCTGGATTTCAGCTTGCCGGCGGGCGGCATCGTGGGGATCATCGGCCCCAACGGCGCAGGAAAGACGACCCTGTTCCGCATGATCACCGGGGAACAGCAGCCGGACAAAGGCCAGTTGCGAGTGGGCGATACCGTGGAATGGGGCTACGTGGACCAGAACCGGGACGCGTTGCAGGCGACCAACACGGTCTATCAGGAGATCTCCGGCGGTCACGAGACCTTGGAGATGGGGGGCCGAAAGATCAACTCACGAGCCTACGTGTCGCGATTCAATTTCCGTGGTCCCGACCAGGAGAAGCAGGTCGGTGATCTTTCGGGTGGCGAGCGGAACCGAGTCCACCTGGCCAAGCTCTTGCGCCGCGGATCGAATCTGTTGCTGCTGGATGAACCGACCAACGATCTGGACGTCGACACGTTGCGGGCTTTGGAGGAGGCCGTTCTGAACTACGCTGGCTGTGTCGTGATGATCACCCACGACCGCTGGTTCCTGGACCGGCTGGCGACTCACATCCTGGCCTTCGAAGGCGATGGATACGTGCACTGGTGCGAAGGCAATTTCCAGACCTACGAACAACAGCGCCGTGAACGCCTGGGCATCCGCCAAGACCAACCGCAACGATTCCGCTACAAACGGCTGAAGAGCGGCTGACGAGGCTTCGAGAATAAGGTGCTTAGCAGTCATTTGTGTGAAGCACCCAAGGAACGACAAGGGACAGATCTTCAGCCACATTCGCCAAAAATGGTTGGCAGAAACCCCGGAGGAGCGTGTTCGGCAAAGTTTCGTCGTCACGCGTCACAACGAATACGGTTTCGCTCTGGAGCAGATTCAGCACATCGCACGCGGCGATTCCACTGGGCGAATTACAAAGCGGCACCTATACGCGATTGTCACACTGCCGAACCCAGACCAAGCAAGACTGCTCAAAAAAGCATCCACCGATGACCTGACAGCCGCAGCCTTGGATGAAGCCAGAGCGCGAGCCAAGATTCGGGCACGCGGGCATCCGGGATCGCCCGCTATCTCGAGGTGCCTATCAACGGGCGAAAATGATTCATGGGGGCAATCACGCACAGGATACCTGACGGATTTCCACCAAACGAGGGGGGGCGTCCGAATGATCGTGCCGGTGACGGGGTGCTGGAGAAAGAACACGCCCAAGGGATATGCTCCAAGAACGTTCGCAGCTCTGGACTGCCACAGGTTCGGAATTCAGAAAATACATAAGTAGAATAACGATAATACACTAAATGGGCGGTTAGTCGGTAAATAATACTACGTGCATTCTTGCCCAAGCGGCTTTTTCCACTCCGAAAGTAGGGAATGCCCCGCGCAGCAAATGGGTTGCAAACTCGCTGGATGCAAGGAAAATGGGAGACGCAGTTTGCAACAAGCGGAGGTCCATCTCCGTAAACTTCGGGGAGTGATTCCATGTCGCTCGCGCACGACCAAACC
>SKVE01000825.1 GCA_007129635.1 Planctomycetaceae bacterium | reverse complement strand
TGAGCGGCCGCGTCGGGGGTGACGCTGCCTTTGAGCCACAGTTCGGCATCGTTTCGTCCATCGCCTTGTAGGATCAGCAGTTCCTTAGCTCGGGCGTAGGAGACTCGCCAGGCCCTCGCGGTGAATTGGCTGCCTTCGACGGTCGTGTTCCCGTCGGCGATCACCTCGATCGACGCCGACTCGGTCCCGGACACTTGCATTTCGGCCAACGCCAGTCGATCGCTGGTCAGCAAGTACACACCGGGTGCCAGACCATCGCGGGGGTCGGGTTCCAGTCGATCGCGCCAGTCGGCGACCGGTCCGTACAACGTGCGTACTCGACCATGGAACTCAATCACTCGGTCGTGAAGGTTGCCGACGATCTGATCTTCGAAATCGACTCGCAAATACACCAACGGGGAAGAGGTTCCTGCGATCTGGGTGGCGGCGGACCGTTCGTCTGTTCCCCCATGCATTGGCTGATTGCGACGTACCGACGAGCCCCAACCGGGACCTGCCGCGTGCAGACGACCGCTCGGCTGGTCGATCGTCAAGTCGCGAACGTGCATGCGGTCGATCGAGGTCCGCAGTCCGTCGCGATGCGAGGCGTTTTGCAGCAACACATCTCCGCGAAATGCGACGCGTCCCACATGCACATCGGTCGGCGGTTTGTCATCGGAAAAGTCGATGCGCTGGGTCAAGGCGACGTCCAGATGATCGCCGGCCAGCAGCAGATCGAAGACCTGTCCATCCTTGGCGGGCTGCTCGCCGCGCATCCGAACCCCTCCCTCGAACTGGGCGAGTTGCCCGTCGAACAGCATCCGATCTTGCCATTGGATGGTCATGGAACCGGGCGATGCATCCGAGTCGGCAGCCTGGCGATCTTGCAACGCGGTGGCGGCGATCGGCAACCGCATGCTGCCGGCGCCGGGGATCCACAGGCGGTTTCGTTCGCGATTCAACTGGATCCTTTCACCCACGACCGCCACGTGCCGCGCGGCGACTTCCGCCGGACCGCCCAGGACCAGCATCCGAGTCTGCGGTGTGTTCGCATTCTCCAACTGGATCAGATGTCCGGAAACGTTCAGCGGGGTTTCCCCGGGTCGAGCGGTCTGGATCTCGCGTAGACGGACGTTGCCGTCCAGGATCAAGTGCTCGACGACCATGTCGTTGCCCGACTGCAGCAGTTGGACTTGCAGATGATCCCCTGCCAGATCGAACTGTTGTGCTGAAAGCTTCGATGGCGGGCTGAAAGGGCCAGGGCCGCGGGCTGCGGCAGTCGCGGACGGGCGTTCTGGTTGGGCCGAGTCGTGTCGGATCCAGACCTCGACCTTTTCCGTTCCACCGACCAACTGAGGAGAATCCACGCGCACCCGGCCCTCGGCCAGCATGCGCGACGGACGATAGTCGAATCGGGAACGTCCATCGGAATCGTTCGCTGTTGGAATCTCTTGCAACCAAAGGTGCAGATCGTTGGCCGCGAATTCCCCCATCCCCGCGTAGCGAATGTGAGCGCCACCCAGCAGCGAAATGGCCTGGTCTCCTTGATGAGGCTGAACGACCAGTCGGTCCTGCCAACTGGCTTCGAAGATCTTATCGGGCTGATCAGGGGATGTACCGCGCAGCAGGCCCGGTCCTTCTGCGACCAAGTGCCCCAATTGTCCATCATCGCCAGGCACATAGTGGACCTGCTTCCCGCGGAACTCGTGCTGCTCGTATCGCAACATGGCCTGGTGTTGGTCGGTCATCCGGATCTGACGCGTCTCCGGGTGATACTCCATCCGCTCGGCCTGTGCCGCCAGCGACGCCGAGGGGATGTCCAGCCGCGCAGGCGTCCCTTGCAGGACGATCTTCGTGATCGCCAGGCGGGATTGGCGCAGTCGATCCTCGGTCGAATCGTTTTCCTGCTGCGAATCAGGAGACGCGATCCGGGCGAAACCGATGCGGAGCAAGTCCGCCGTCACTCGGTCATGCGGGCCCGAGGGGTTCTTCTGAACCATTTCCACCTGGTCTTCCAAGGTGGCGATCAGCCGCTGGAAATCCAGGCGGAACGGGCCGCGACAGGTCACATGGACGTCGCCAGGCAGCGGAAACTTGCCATCGGCCAAGCGGTCAAACTCTGTGCGGCTGCGACCTTCCGTATCGATGCCCGCTGCGGGCTTGTTGTCGGCATCCACGCGCTCTTCCGCGCTGGGCAATCGCAGCCGCAGGCTTTCGACATGCACCAGTTCCAGCGACCGGAGCTGGCCGAACGGTTCGTCTTCCACGGTAGAGCCAGACCTGTGGTCAGGCGATGGGCCAAGGCTGACGATCAGATCACGCCCACGTCCGGTATTCTCGCCGTAACGAAAGATGACATCGTAAGGTGCGATAATGCGCTCGCGCGTGATCTGGATGCTGTCGGTACGAAGATCCAATGCGTCGTTGGCTCCGGGCCGCGATTCGGGGCTCTGGATCGTCACCGGACCGACCAGCCAACCGCTCTCAAGCTGGCCGAATTGGCCTCGCGTCAGGTCCAGAGGTCGATCGAAGCGGATCAAAGCGCCTTGTGACGATCGCAGTAGCACCGGGCGCTGGCTGCCGATCGGACCTTCGATGCCCGTGGCGGCGCCACCGGGGCCGGTATCGGCCAAAATCAGCGTGCAGGGGACTAGCTCTAAGCTCCCATCGTCCCGCATGCGATAATCTTTGATCAACAGCATCCCGCGGTCGGTCTTCAAGACCATCGGATTATCCAATTCCCAGTCCCCGGGCGAAAAGAGCGACTCCAGATTCGCCTCGCGTAAAGGGATCATGGTGCTGGGGATGGATTCGACCAGCGTGGAAAGCAAGGGATCGCGGCGAGCTGCTGTTGGTTCGATGACCGGCACGACCGCCAGACTGTACACCAAGTACGCACCGGTGACGGCAGCGAACATCTTGGCGGTACGTTGGAAACGTGGAGCCATGCGCGGTGAACCATCGGCCGCTAGTAGATGTAATTGCGAACCAGGTCGTCCCAACGACCTTTCGCCTTGAGCACCAATTCGATCACCTCCCGCAAGGCGCCGCGACCACCGGGCACCTGCGTGACGTAATCCGCCCCGTTTCGCACGTCCTCGGCAGCATCCTGGACGGCCACCCCCAAACCAACGTGCCGAATGACCGGCAGATCTACCAGGTCATCACCCACATGGCAAACCTGATCGGGGCTCAGGTCCAACTGGTCGATCAGCTCCTTAGCGGCCTGCAGCTTGTGTTGAAATCCCTGCCGGACCAAGTCGATGTTCAACTCGGCCGCCCGCACCTTGACGATGTGGGACGGTCGAGCCGTCAACAGACCCAGTTGATACCCGGCTCGCTGCCACAACCGGATTCCCATCCCGTCGCGGATATGAAAACGCTTCAGTTCAATGCCCTGATTGTCGAAGTAGATGCCGCCATCGGTCAGCACGCCATCGACGTCGGTAAGGATCAGCTCGATCTGACGACAACGTTGCTCGATCGTGATTTTCCCCATGGACTCCATTCCTGTTCAGCCAGCCGACGACCATCCGCGGCTGCATGCTACCACCAGCCAGTTCGTCGATCGTCGACGCCATGTCTTCCGTGACCTAAAGGAGAAAGCGAAAGAGACAAGCTGGGGCGGGCGGATTGTAGCCGCCAGACCGATCGACGGCAACGTGAACCCTCGGGGATCTAGGGGTCTGATCGGCAAGCTTCACCTGCCTTTGCTAGCAGGGCTGGCGCCGTCCGGCCGGACTGGGCCAATCGGATGGCGACCCGAGGGGCTTTTCCTGCCGCGATGACACGATAATCTTAGAGGCACCATTTCACTTGATGTCCTGCGAAGCAAACACCGTTAGGCAACTCGCAGGAAATAATCTACCGCGTTCGGCGAGGGTCTCCGACCCCGCCGAAACCGCCGACCAAAGGTCTCCTGCGATATTGGAGACCTTCGGCCGGCGGGGTGGCTCGGTCAGAGACCGGCCACAGCGCTGCGGGTAGATTATTCCCTGCGAGTTGCCGTTATCACGAGGCCCCTATGATCCGACTGCCCATGACTTTCGCATGTTGTGCCCTGCTCATCCTGCTGACGCAGCGTGGTGTCGCTGCAGAATTCCAAGTCGGATTCGCGAAAGAAGATATCACCCCCACTCGGCCCACACCCATGTGGGGTTATGGCGCGCGAGGTAACGCATTGTCCACCGGAACGCGTGATCCGCTGTATGCCAAAGCGCTGGTGATCGATGTCGGCGACCAAAAACTTGCCCTGGTCGGGCTGGATCTGGGCCGAGCACCGCGAGAAGACATGTTGGTCCGCATCCGCGAGGCTATTCGGCAGTCGTCCGGCATCTGCATGTCGATGATCGTCGGTTCGCATACCCACCATGGGCCGGTCATCGAGTTGCTGGACGAGCCCGGCAAGGGACAAGGGGCCTTCGACGATGCGGTGGCTTACGCAACGGAACTGGAACAAAAGATCATTCGGGTCATCCAGCAGGCTGCGGCCGATGTGCAACCAGCTCGCATCGGTTGGGGGGCGAAACCATTGGACATGAACCGCAACCGTCATTCCAAAATCGAACCCAAACCGGTGGATTCCGAACTGGGAGTGGTCCGTTTCGATGACCTGGGCGGGAAGCCGATCGCGGTGCTCGTCAATTTTGCTGCCCATCCGACCATGCTGGACGTGGACGATCTGCGTTTTTCAGCGGAATGGCCGGGCCAGATGATGAACGCTGTCGAGCAACAGATGGGGACGCCTTGTTTGTTCATGCAAGGCGCGCTGGGCGACTTGACCGTCAATCGGCCCGAAGGAATACGGGGCATCGAAGCTTATGGACAAGCCTTGGCCCAACACGTGGTCGAAATGGCTCAGGCCATCGAGACCCGGGTCCCCAAGCGACCGCGATTGGAAACTCGCGAAGAGGTCTTCCAGTTCAGCACGCGGATGTCGTTGGGCAACCCGTTGACCCGATTGCTGTTCCGCACCGCCTTTTTCTCCGAACTGGTGGCCGCCAGCGTGGATGAAGATCTGCGAAACAATCTCATCCGCCCGCGTCTGACGGTCGTTTTGATCAACCGCGAGCTGGCGTTGGTCGGTGGTTCGGGCGAGTGGTTCAGCCAGCACAGCGTCCGCTTGAAAGAGCGTGCGCGGGACGTGCGAGTCTTTGTGTTCGGCTGCTGCAACGGCCACCACATGTACTTTCCCACCATCGAAGCCACGGCCGAAGGCGGTTACGGAGCCGATCCGTTGGTCGGTTGGGTCGAGTTGGGCGCCGGCGAGCGAATGATGGACCGGGCCTTGATCCACATCTACACCATGCTGGGGAAATACGATTTCAAATTGCCCGCACGATTCTAATGCGTCAAGCGACGTCGGA
>SKVE01000063.1 GCA_007129635.1 Planctomycetaceae bacterium | reverse complement strand
ATAATGTGGTCGAGAAGCTCATGACTTGCGGGACGGGCGCGCCGGTCGCTTTGGTGGATCGAGATGTCGTCGATCAAATCGTTCGTGATGCGAAGGCCGAAGATTTCGGCATGCGCCGGTTGCTGCACGCGGTGATAACCAGCCCGATCTTTCTTACCAAGTAACCTAAGGTTCAAGGAGCCTGCTCGATGCTTTCCAAAGTCTACGTTCACACAGGTCGCCGTCTGGATCGTCGCACGCTGTTACGCGGAGCCGGGGTCGCCCTGGGTATCCCGTGGTTGAGCGCCATGCAGCAAGCATTTGGTCGTGGAACGGACAATTTATCGCCCAAACGCTTGGTTGCGATGACCTTGGGGTTGGGGCTGGTCGCAGAGAACCTGAATCCAGAGCAAGCCGGACGTGACTACCAGGCGAGTCCGTACCTGGAACTGATCGACGATCTGCGCGACCGGTTCACCGTGATCTCGGGCACGTCGCACCCGGGCGTGACGGGCGGGCACCGGGCCGAAGCCAGTCTGTTGACGGCCAATCCTGTGGGCAGTTCGGGTCGAGCCAAAAATACGATCTCGCTGGATCAGCATCTGGCCAAGTTTTTGGGGCACGCGACGCGTTTTCCCTCCTTGGTGTTGGGCAGCAGTGGCAGTAACAGCCCGTCCTATACGGACAGCGGCGCGATGATCCCCGCCGAAAACTCGCCGTCACGGTTGTTCGCCCAGTTGTTCATCGACAAATCGGAAACCGAGCGAGTTCGTCAAGCTCAGCGGGTCCGCCAGGGGTTGAGCGTGATGGATGTCGTGGCCGAAGACGCGAGGCGACTCACTCGCCAATTGGGACCCGGCGACCGGCAGCGATTGGATGACTACTTCTCCAGCGTCCGGGAACTGGAACAGCGGATGACCGAGTCGGAAAACTGGGCACGTCGACCAAAACCGGAAGTCGACGCCACACAGCCCATCGATATTTCGAACCCGAACGACTTCGTCGGCCGCCAGAAGTTGATGAGCGATATGGTTCGATTGGCGTTGGAAACCGATTCGACTCGGTTTATCGCCTACCACCTAGGGGGCTCCGGCGGCGTTCTGCCGTTGGCAGGTGTCCAGGAGGGGTATCACGCGCTAAGCCATCACGGGCGAGACCAACAGAAGCTGGAACAATTGGCGATCGTCGAATCCGCCATCATCCAGGCCTGGGGCGATTTCCTTCGCACGTTGGACAAGACGGGCGACCAGTACGGCAATCTGCTGGACCATACGACCGTCCTGCTGACCAGCAACCTGGGCAACGGATCCAGCCATGACAACAAGAACATGCCGGTCCTGGTGGCTGGCGGCGGTTTCCGACATGGCCAACATCTGGCCTTTGACCGCCGCAACAACTATCCGCTGCCCAACCTGTTTGTTAGCGTCATGCAGCGTTGCGGCCTTTCGCAGGACGGCTTTGCATCCAGCACCGGAACAATGACCGGCCTGGAGATGATCGACGACACGTGACGCGCCCGATAAATCCGTGGTCGCACATGAAGTTAGCACCCGCCAAGGATGATTCGTCGAATGATCACCCGTTTTCCCGACGCTCTCGTCGGCCGGGGGAACGTGTCGGGCGAGTACGGGATGCTCGTCGCGGATGCTGTTGATGGCACGTGTGACTGCCATCGACAAGTTCGTGCGAACTCTGTCAGCGTCGGTCTTCTCCCGCTTCCTGCCCCAAACGCCGGAAGACCCAGAAGCGGTGGTCCGGCTGGGCATGGGGCGGTGCATCGGGTAGTCTGCCACGATGGACGAACCGCGACACATTGACAATTCGAAACGCGCAGACCGGCCGGGAAAGACCCGCACGTGGTGGCACCCGCTGTTGGCGCGGTTGTTGGACCACGAGTTGGTTACCGACGCCAGACGACGAACTGCCCGTGTGGACAAGCCACCGCACTCAAAAGATGGCATGATCGCTGGGCCACGGGAATGCCAAACCAAGCATCTCGGAGCGTTTCCGAGGCCCGCAGAAAGATCTCGGAAAAAGTGCTTGCCGATGGCAGGACGCGCGGGATACCATGCGGGAATCAGGAACGTCGGGAGGTCGTTCTCTTCCTTTTCTCTTCAGGCGTGGAAGCAGTGGCGGCCAACAGAACGTCGGAAGAACGACATGATCGCGGATCGGAACCCAAGGCAACGGATCTGAGGCCGAGGGGGTCGGGAGTCGTTTTCGGGCAACGGCGAACCACCTGGAAGACATTTCCTCCGAAAACGACTCCCGACCCCCGTTCTCGCCGATTCTACCAAGAAAAACGGATCATAGCAGGTCGTCCAATTGTTGGACCAGCGTGTCGAAGTGTTTCAATGCCGTCTCGACCGGCTCGGGCTGGCTCATATCGACACCCGCGTCGCGCAATAGATCGAGGGGGTCTTGGGAGCGGCCGGCCTGGAGGAACTGCAGGTACTGATCCAATTCCGTCTGACCGCCGCTGAGCACGCGTTGGCTCAGCGCGATGGCGGCGGCCAGCCCGGTGGCGTATTTGTAGACGTAGAACGCTCGGTAGAAGTGCGGGATGCGGAAGCACTCCAATGCCAACGGGTCGTCCAGGGCAAAGTCGGGCCCGAAGTACTGCTGCAACAAACCGCGGTAGGCGTCTTGGAACGTCTGGACGGTCAGAGGCTGGCCAGCCTCGGCCATCTCGTGCGTGATCTTCTCGAATTCGGCGAACATGGTCTGCCGCACGATCGTGGCTCGGATGCTGTCGATCTCGCGACTGATCAGATACGCGCGATAACGATCATCGCGAGCGCGCTGCATCAAGTGCCGGAACAGCAATTGTTCGTTGAACGTGCTGGCCACTTCCGCAACGAAGATCGTATAGTCGTAATACACAAACGGCTGGTGACGTGCCGAGTAGTAGGAATGCATCGAATGCCCGGCCTCATGAGCCAGGGTGAAGGTATCTTCCAGCACCTGGGGCTTGTAATTCATCAGGATATACGGATCGCCGTCGAACGTGCCGCAACTGAACGCACCGCTCTGTTTGCCGCGATTCGGATAACGGTCGCACCAACGGCCTTTCAGGCCTTGTTCCAGCACCTGGCAGTACTCGCTGCCCAGCGGTTCGAGTGCTCGAACCACATCCGTCACCGCCTGGTTCCAAGTCCGCCGCACCTTGACTTCGCTCAGGATGGGTGCGTAGGTATCGTAATGGTGGATGTCCTTCAGCTTCATCTTGCGGCGTCGCAGATCGAAGTAGCCATGTACCGACGGCAGTTGGCGGTGGACGGCGGCGATCAGGTTTTCGTAGACGCTGGCCGGCACATTGTCCGGGAACAAAGCGGCCGCCAGGGAACTCTCGTAACCGCGGGCTTTGGCGTAGTAGACGTCGGTCAGGATCGAACCGCTGAGCGTCGCGGCCAGGGTGTTCTGGTGAGCCTGAAATTGCTCGTAGTACTGTCGAAAGGCGGTGCGTCGGACGCTGCGTTTGGGTGACAGCAGCAATTGATGGAAGGTCGCATTGCTCAGCTCGATGCGTTCGCCTTTCTCGTCGGTCACCATCCCGAACTTCAGGTCCGCGTCATGCAGTTGGCGGAACGCTTTCGCCGCCGACCCGGCCATCTCGCCCTGCATGGCCAGCAGTTCTTCCTCTTTCTTGCCCAGCGTATGCTTCTTGAAGCGAATGATCCGCTGCAACAGCAGACGGTACGGAGCCAGGTCGTCGCTGTCCAGCCACGCATTGAGCTTGGCGGCGGCCATCGCCAGGATCTCGGGGCGGATAAAACTAGCCGCCTGACTAGCCCGCGTCGCCACGTTTTGAAAGCGAGCCATCAGGCCCTGATAATGGCTGTTCGTCTGATCTTCCGTTGTCTTCAGGAAAGCATAGGTCCCCAGTCGTTCGGCCAGCCGATCCAGGTCAGCATCCACCGTCAGGCACTCCGCCAACACGGCGGGACTTTCGCTCAGGCGGTTTCGGAAACGATCGTAATCGGCGATCCGTTCACCGTATTGCTGGAAAGCCTCTTCCCATGCTTGATCGTTAGAAAACAGACTGCTCAGATCCCAGGTATCCGCCTGTTTGACCTGACGCCGCTCGGGCAACTGCTTGACTTTCATGGAGAATCGCCGTCTCGAATACAGAAGGTTCGGGAAATGTTGGAAAACCTAAGCCAATCATTGTAAGGCATCTTCGGCCTGCTGGCCACCGGGGCTCTTGCCATGAATGGCCGTATCGGCTAAACAAACAAGCGATGCCTGACTTTCCGAGGCACGGATGAGAGTCTCGCAGACTTTGCAATCTCGTCCGACAATGCGCGGCTGATCCGTGCCCCGGCTTTGCCATCCGTGCTACTTTTGGCTCGCGGCCGACGGCCGCGTTAGGAGAATGGTCTGATGTCCAGAAAGTTTATGTTGTTCGTTGCGTTGGCCGTATGGCAACTGCCGCTGGCGGCCTGGGCCGCAACTAGCGACGACGAGGGTGGCGGCCGAACGCCCGACGTTGTCTATGTGGGCACCCCCAGCGACGTGGTCACCAAGATGCTCGATCTGGCCGAGGTCACCAAGGAGGACGTGCTGTATGATCTGGGATGCGGCGATGGAAGGATCGTGGTGAGGGCGGCCAAGTTGTATGGCTGCCGAGCGATCGGTTACGACATCAATCCGGTCCGCGTTCGCGAGTCGCTGGAGAACATCCAGCGGAACAACGTCCAGGATCTGGTGACCGTCCAGCGGCGCGATGTGTTTACCGTCGACCTGACACCGGCAACCGTCGTCACGTTGTACCTGCTGCCGGAAATGAATGCACGGCTGATCCCGCAATTACAGGAACTCAAGCCGGGTTCCCGCATCGTGGCGCACGATTATGGCATCCGAGGCGTTACGCCGGACAAGACGATCACGATGGACTCGAAAGTCGACGGAGTGCCCCATTATTTGTACGTCTACACCACCCCACTGAAGCTCAGGAAGAAACCGCTCGTCGATGACGACGAACCGTAAACAAAACACGTTAGCGCTCCTCTTCCGTCAATTCCCCCCGATTGTGCTTGTCCGCCAACTGCCGCATCTGTTCGTCCTGGGCAGCCGAGAAGCGGAGACGCACGATCGCCCGGGCCGGCGGGGCAGTCCGCCGTATCTCTTCTATGAAAAACTCCTTTCCGCCCGGCAGGTTCTGCTCTGCCCATAGTCGCCCTCAAGTAGCCCGCGGAAGGATAAGTCTTCGTCAAGATCAGGCCAATGAAGGCCAAAAAGGCGAAACCTCGATGTCCGTCGTCACCAAGATCTTTCCATCTCTCGTCGAATCGTAAGCGTCCGAGGGACCGCCCCCTATCTGTCTGGCCGCTGGCTCGGTAAACTAGCCGATAAGAAGCTTGATTT
>SKVE01000890.1 GCA_007129635.1 Planctomycetaceae bacterium | reverse complement strand
GATGTCCTGAACCTGCCGGATCTGGGGACCTTTGATCTGATCTTCGACCGAGGCTGTTACCATAACGTCCGCTATGTGGATGCCGAAGGGTTTGTTCGCGCCATGTGCCAACTGACTCGTCCAGGCTCTCGTGCCCTGATCGTATCCTTAAATCGAGATGGACCACCCGGAATCCGCGAAGCCACGATGCGCGAGGACTTCTCGGAATCATTCGACTTCGTCCAGCTCCAGGAATCCGAGATCCGAACCGGTGCCGACGGCGGCGACCGGCGAGCTTCCTGGTTCTTGTTGCTGCAGCGTAAATGAATCGATGTCCGAAGTGGCGGCAGGCCGATACGGTGGCAGCAGCGTCTGTCGAGCTCGTTGCATGATCGTCGGACTGCTGAAGTACCTCGATACATCGTGCGTCTTACCCAGCAGACATTGGACGTTCTGCTGCTGGACTCTCTGGGAGTCCAGTCTGCCGAGGCCTGCGATTCCCCGGTAGCCCAGCGCTTGGGGACGCCGCCGATCAATCCGTGGGTACAGTCTGAGCGCCGGATCAGACGAGTTGAATTGGACCAGCAATTGATCCGCGATTCCCGGTGCCCGATGGTGACGTCCGTACGGCAACCACCAATCGTTGTCCATGGCGGCCGCCATCAATACGGCGCGCAACTGCAAATGGGGTGGCTCCGTGACGGAGGTCAACTTCCGGCCGTTCAACGAGCCGCCGCCGATGATGTGCAAGGCTCCCGAGATGATCCGGGCTCCGAAGCTGAACCCCAGCAATCCCACATCGGTGCCGTCTGGCATCTGGCTCAAGATCGAGGCCAGATAATAGGCCTCGCTGTCCGCCCGCGCCGCTTTGGCCAAGATATCTCGGCGCGGACCACAGATTTGGTCGCTGGGCCAGGACCAGACGACAAAACGCACGCTCTCCGCCGGATCACCGTAGTGCACAACCGCTCGATAAGCCTCGTGCCCCCGTGAGAAGACTCGGCTTCGGTCGACCCGGTTGCCGTGTACGTAGAAGGCAGTCACGTCGCGTTGGTCAGTGATAAATTCGGAAGAATCCCGGTTTTCCCAACCGGAAGCTTCGTAACGCAGGATCTGAAAGTGTTGGTGATAGCATCGATTCGGGTGGGGGGAGCCCAGATGACGTGTGCCGATCAGCCAGAGGGAATCCTGAGCACGAATTCCTGTGCCGCTGAGGGAATCGGGGGCAGCCTCTGTGGAATCCGTCGATGTTGCCGACCATCCCGGTCGTAAGGAAGCTGACGATAGAAGCATCATCAGCAGCAGAATACGGAGCCATGCCTGGATCATCGTGACGTTTTCCCGTGCGTTGTGCGAGATTTTGCCGATTGGCGAAGCAGTCGTAAGCGTCTACTTGAGCATTTCTTCGCAAGTTTAGCCCTTTCTAAAATGCATGTTGCCAATAAAAAGCATTAGGAAGAAATTTTGCAACATTTCGATTTGCACTGCTGGGAGCGCAACGTAGAGTTGTCGGGTCACGACAAGGCCCGAGACGAATACGAAACACCAAGTTAGAAAGAGGACGAAGATGAAACGAGCATTTTGGTTCATGGCATTGGGATTGGCCGCCATCGCGAACACGGGTTGCAATCGAGGCTGGCCCAACATGTTCTGCCTAAGAAGCAGTGGGCATGAGGTCATCGAACATTGTGATCCCTGCACCTCGCACTACGGCAGCGAAATGATGAGCGGGGACTGGAGCAGCAGCGGAACGGTGGTCGAAGTGCTTCCGGGGCCGGCCAGCGGTTGAACGCGGCTGGGAAGACCGGCAACGCAAATCTGAAGGGAGAGTTCGAAAATGAAAAGTCAATGGATCGCCTTGATGGCCGGCTTTTTGCTGGCAGCAACCGCGGCCCAGGCGCAGTTTGATGTGCCTGGACAGCCGGCAGACGTCCAACTGGACCAGGCACTCACCCAACGTTGGCAGGTGGGTGTCGTCATCCAGGCGACCGGCGGCCCCTCGTTCGACCTGTTCGGCACCCTGCCGATTCCCACCGATTGGCCCGAACAGAACGTGCGAGTCGTCGAAGAAGACATCTCGCCACTGGTCAGTGCGACAACGTATCGGGATCTGCCCGGCATCCGGCAGATGCTGTTCCGTGTCCCTCGACTGCCCGCCGGCGAATCGGCTCAAGCATTGGTCACGCTAGAGATTACCAAGCATTCCGTGCTGCCACCCGACGCCCCCGAAACGTTGGTGATCCCCCGAAACGCGCCCCGTGATGTGCGAAGCTATCTAGGGGACAGCCCGCAAATCGAGGTCCGGGATCGAGGCATTCGAGCCAAAGTCAGCGAGATCGTCCAGGATCAACCCAACGCCTGGGAGGAAGTCCAGGCGATTTACGATTGGGTCCGAGACCAGATTGCCTATCGTGACGGCCGAGAAAAGGGCGCCGCAGCAACGCTGCGCGACGGATTCGGCAACAAACACGATGTGACTTCCCTGTTTATCGCACTGTGCCGCGTGCATCGAGTGCCCGCTCGAACGGTCTGGGTGCCCGATCACGTGTACGCCGAATTCTACCTGATGGACGATCAGGGAAACGGCCGCTGGTACCCCTGCCAGGTCGCTGGACCAAGGGACTTCGGCAGCCTGACCGATAATCGAGCGATCCTGCAGAAGGGCGAAGCCATCACGGTGCCCGAGGAACGTGGGCCACAACGATTCGTACCCGAATTCCTGCGAGGCAAAGGCCCCGGGTCGCCACGCGTCGAATTCGTGCGTAAACTGCTGGCTGCCCAATAGGTTCCAGTCGATCGATGATGATTCGTACGATTCCCCGATAAGGATCTCTCTTATGCCCCAGCGGTCACGCCATCAGCAACGCATCATCAAGAACTACTATGACAACCGTGAATCGATCGCGTTGCAGCGAGTGCAGGAACTGGTCACGGAACTGTATCTGACCGAAGGAAAGGTTCGCGAAAAGCACTGGAAGAGTCTCGCGGGGCACCTAGAAGCTTTGGGTGTCGCTCCCGAGACCATCGACCATCTGATCGAACAGCAAAAGCCCGAACTGGTCGCCAATCTTGTGTCCAAACTGGCTGCAAAAGAGTGAAAGAAGCTGTCGCTCGCGGTTTAGCACAACATGATAGGTGCCATCCACTTAATTGGTAGGGATGCAGGTACGGTTCAGTCTGCCGTTGTTTCCATCAGGGGCGATTCGCGTTGGTCGCGAGGGAGTTGATTGTTGCCCGAAAACGACTCCGGCCCCTTTGCCCTCACTCCTGCTACGCCACCGTGATTGAGAAGAAAAGCTCCTGGCCGGGTGCTTAAGACAAACCATCGAATGGGGCGAACCGGCACAAGTGCTGTGGCCAAAGTATCGCTTGTAATCCCACACCAAGTCGCGCCACTTCGAAGCCTTGATGCCCAATGCCCCCAGAATGCCTCGCAGGCTCTCCGGTACCTTGGCAATCTGGCCTTTCAAACGTTGCTCGGCCGTCCATTCCAACAAAGCCAGATACTGCTGCCAATCCAGGCCCAAAAAGCCTTTGTCGCTGGCACGCACCCCCTGTCGATGAACTTCGCGATCGTCCGCCATTTTGCGATCCGACTGCGTCAAATGCGCCAACCAGCGATCCCGCAAGATCTGTTTTCCGGTGGGATTTCGCCGCTTGGCTCGCCGCTGCTGCTTCCCCATCAGGCGAATCGGCCAATGCAGTTCGCACAGGATTCAAATCTACGTACATGGCACAGGCCAAGAGTCCAGCCTCGTCAACGATCCGTTGAGCCTTGAATCGACCTTCCCAGAACCGCCCGGTGCATTCGTCCTGCTTGTTGGCCAGCCGAGCGATCGGTTCACTCAACGCCCGCATAAACCACGAGATGTCTGACAGACGCCGTCGCACGACGGCCATCCGCTCGCCGTCCGCGACCAGCATCTGCACGTCGCTGTCCAATAGATAGGTGGGTGGCACCTCTTATTTTGATCCCCCCTGGTGGTCGGAAGCGGGCGGGGGTATTTTTATTCTGGATTGCTTGATTTTGCGGCGTATTGACTGATATTGAAGGAAACCCAAACGATGACGGCGTCTGCCTCGTTGTTCACGATTGTCTTGGCGGCTGGGAAAGGCCGGCGGATGCGGAATCGGTATATGCATAAGGTGTGTTTCGAGATCGCTGGGGTTCCTACCATCGTTCGGTCGCTGGATACGTTCAATCGCCTGGGGGCGGTCCAGAACGTGGTGGTGGTGGGCGAGATGGCGGGGCAGGTCGTCGAAACGGTGGGGGAACGGTTCTCTAATGTGGTGTTCGCTTATCAGCCTCATGCGCTCGGTACCGGCGATGCGGCTCGCTACGGTCTGAAGGCGCTGGCGCCGGTTGCCGATTCGGCTCGCGTGCTGGTCGTCGCGGGCGATAAGATCATCGACTTGCCTATCTTGTCCCGGCTGTTGACCGAATTCGACGCTCGTCCGACGGACTTGTCCCTGCTGGTGTCGCCCGCCGAGCACGGCGGGGAATCGGCGGGACGTATCCTGCTGGACGAAGCGGGACGCCCAGCAGCGATCGCGGAGTTCGCGGATATCCGTCTGCGGGCGTGCCGAGCCATGCTACGTCAGCGGTTGGCTGATCTAGCGGAACCGATGACGATGGCCCAACTCCGGGAGCTGATCGCCGAGCCGGGGGTCAAGCCGCTTCCGCTGGACAAGATTTTCGGGGCGGAGCTGGGCGCTGCGTTGGACGCCATGCCATCCAACGATCCGCTGGACGGCGCCCGGCTGCTGCAGAGCCTGGAGGAGATGCCGACCGAGTTCACGATCGGAGCCCCCCCGCACCGAATCGCGGCCAACGAAGCTTTCGAAGCACCATTGCGAAACGAATCCATCTACCTGGCTCGCAAGGCGGTGTTGGACTACGGGTTGCAGCACCTGGCTGCCGACAACGCTCAGGGCGAATTATATCTGACCGATGCGATCGGCGCGATCCTGGACGCTCGAGACGATGACGGACTACGTTTCCGCGCTGCCTACGTCGCCGCTTCGTCCCCGCACGACATCATGTCGTACAATAATCCGGAAGAACTGTTGCGGATCACGGACTATTTCCACGGCCGCACTCAGCATTCGCTTGCCGAACTGAAGCAACGGCTGGGAGACGCCACGTTGCGTACGGTGGACCGATGGCTGGAATTGTTTCCCAACCACGAAGAGCCCGTGCCGGAGACCGATCGTGCGTTGGCCGACAGCTACGGGGACGATCCGGCACTGATCCTGGAACGTCGGCAAGCGTATCGCACGGTCCTGCTGCGGTTTGCGGCCGAGTTTGGCGAGCAGCGGCATGCGATCATCGTCCGTTCGCCCGGGCGCATCAATCTGATGGGCCGTCATATC
>SKVE01000878.1 GCA_007129635.1 Planctomycetaceae bacterium | reverse complement strand
GATGGTTCCCGACGTCGGACGGCCGGTGTGCATTCGGTTGGTCGCCGCTGCATGTTCGTCAATCACCTCATGATGCACGGTGCGAATCACGTTAAAGCGGTCCAAAACCGCAGCACAGTGCGAAAGGTGCTCGCATACCTGAGTGCCCGGGATGGCCGTGTCGATGGCCGGGTAGTACGAGCCGGGTTTCCTGGCCTGGGCATCTCCCATCCGCTTCGGATCCCACGTGTCGATTTGGCACGCTCCGCCGCCCAGCCAGATCATGATGCAGTGTTCCGCCTTGCCCTTGGGCATCGACGATTCCTGCGGCCGGGCGCGAGCCGCCAGCGGCATCACTGACGTGGCTGCCAGGGCGGTACTGGCTAACCCCGTTTGACGGAGGAAATCTCTGCGGCGTATAGGTTTCTGATTCATGGTGGGTTCCTGAAAGATCACGGAGAAAGGATCTACGGTACGAAGATGAATTCGGGGGAATTGATGATGGTCCAAACCATATCTTCCATCCGCTGCCGCCAATCGGCATCCAGACGAGCGGTGGGAGGTTCGCCGATCCGCACAGCCTGCTCGAGCTGCACTTGGATGACATTGGCCTCGGGATCCAAATGGTTCGACCAGGAAACCAGGCCATAGGGCCAGCGGGGACGTTCTGTTGGCGGCGCGTACAAACGACGCTGGTCATATCCCTCGGCCAACAACTCATGGAACAGCACCCGTTCTGTAGCGTTGGGATGCCGAGTGAGCAAACGCAGGTACACCTGGTCGATCAACGATTCCAGCGGTTGATCTGTCCGAGCGATTTCCGTCCATTGGCTATCGTCGGTCAGCCGAACAATCCGATCGGTGATCACCCCGTTGGCCATGATCGCGGGCTGCAAGGCCGTCAGTTCCTGCTGGCGCACCGTCAGCGGGTCCTGGCGAGAACTCCGCCAACCAAACGTTTCCAGCAGTGTCACGAAAGGATGCACTAACGGCAGGGAGAGACTGGGGCGGTCCCGTTCGTTGGAAAGGGAGGAAAAATGCCACGACCGACGCGGCACGCCCAGATCCAGCGATTGCGAGGCAGAACGCGAGCCATCGATATCGATGCTCATCCGCCCGGCATCGAACGATCTGCCGCCGGCCACAAACAAGGAATCCACCAACTGCTCGGCTGTCATCCGACGCAGCAGCGGCGCCGGGAAACGATAATGCGCCGTCTCCGAAACGCTGTCGGGGCTTCGTGGAACGCGCTGGTAGACGTGCGAGTTCAAAATCAGACGGGCCACGTGCTTCCAATCGTAGCCGTTGCCGATCAATTCGTCGGCCAGATACTCCAGCAGTTCGGGATGCGAAGGGTTGCTGTGCTCCCAATCATCCACCGGCTCGACCAGCCCGCGCCCCAGGTACCGGTGCCACAGACGATTGACGATCACCTGGGCGAAGCGGCGGTTTTGGGGCAAGGTGATCAGTGCTGCCAGGCGTTCTCGCGAATCGTCCGGAGAACGCAGGATGCCGTCCGGCACACGATCGGCGACCAGATCTTCGAACGACCATGCTGGGTCGATCCGTTCACCCGGCCTGAGCGTCACCTGGACAAACATGGCCTTCAGTTCCTCGTCGCTACCGGGGATCGTGCTGGTGGCCGGCACTTCTTGCGGCTCGCGACGAAGCATGGCCGCCAAACTGAACAGATCCCGCTGCGACAGGTCGTGGAACGGAGCATCGTGGCAACGGGCACACTTCATGTCCAAACCCAGAAACGCCTGGCCTAGGATATGAGCCTTGGCGGCCATCGGCGCATCGTTCTCGGTCGCCAGAGCAAAACCGGCAGGGCCGCCAAAATACTGGCTGCCTTCCATCATCACCAGCTCGGTGACCATCCGATCGATCGGCTTGTTATCGCGAAACGATTCGTAAATCCACCAGCGGAACGGTCCGGTGTTGTTCAATGTCGGATTCACGACATTGGGATTCTCGGCCAGCACATCCTGCCAGTATCCCACCCAGTGGTCCGCCCAGCCGTCGGAGTCCAACAGGCGGTCGATCCAGCGAGCCCGGCGGCCGGGTTCGCGGTCGGCCAGAAATGCTTCGATCTGTTCCATGGTGGGGATGGTGCCGATCACGTCCAAAGTCGACCGACGCAGGAACTCCAGATCGCTGCTCAACGCCGCCGGTGCTTCCTTCGTTCGCTGCAGGCCCGCGGCGATGAAATGGTCGATCGCATTGTTGGCCGGAAACCCGTCAGGGATGCCGGGTATCTTGGTTCGCGGCTGTTCGTCCAGAATTTGACGAGCCAGATCGTGCCGCCAACTCCAATACTCGGTCTCCTCCCGACTGGCCTCGCGGCGTCGCGTCGCATTGGTTTGCGTCAGCCATGCCTGCTGCCGATCGCGGAAGTCCATCCAGCCTTGATCGGTCAACGGGAATGTTTCCACGGGGCCCAGTACGAAAAACTCTCCGTCCGGCGCGGCGATACTGACCGATGTCTCGCCCAATTCCGGACGCAGCCTTCGGCCGCCGACGATCACTTCCAACCGAAACAGATGTCGGCCACCATCGCCTTGGATTTCGGCAACGGCCTGCGAATCGCCGCGGGGCAAGGGGCGGATGTTCGGCGCCAGACTGGCGTCCAACGGGACGACCGTCGCGTGCCCGTCGGAGGAGATGTTGTGGAAATCCGTCTCTGCGATCTTCTCGCCGTTCATGTACAATCGTGCTGCGTTGCGGCACCGGAGAAGAATCCGCTGAGGCCCTGGGGGGATCATCGCGTACCCGGTGGCTCGCAGCAGGAACGGATGGGACCAATCGTCCTTGACGCCCCGCGACGTGTACTTACTGGGAACGTCGAGGAACGCAAACTGGTCGGCCGAGTATCGAACGGCCAACTGCCGATGCCTGATCCGCCATGCCTTTGTATCGGGAATGCCCTCGAATAACTCGACCACCAAGGAATCCTCGGGGATCTCTGCCGGATCGATCTGGTCATCGAGGGCGGCGTACTGGTACCGTGCACTTGCCTGCTGCGGCGTCAACGTCTGGCGGTAGATCGCCACCTCGTCGATGCGTCCTTGAAACGTGCTGCCGATCGCTCCGCCCATCGAAGAACCGATCCACAGATCATCATCATCCACGACCGGCCCTCGTCGAGTCGCCCCTCCCATGTCCCATCGCCCGGCAACCGCCTGGCCATCGATATAGCCTCGAATGCTGTTCGGTTCACCGAACGTGTAGCTGACCGCCACATGATGCCACTGGCCATCGACGGGCAAGGCGAACTCCGATGTCCAGCGGTGCCAGTCTCCGTCAGGTCCGGCGCTGCGGAACAGAAACGCGATGCCGGCGGCACTTCGGCCTCCGGCCAACCGCAGGGCGTAATTCTGATTATTTGAGTCGAACCCGTCGTTGCCCGTCCGTCCTTTGCCCAGGATATACGAGTAACCACCGTCGCGCATCGAGTCTGGGCTGACCCAGGCCTCCAGGGTGATGCTATCGCCCAATTCGAAATCCAGCAGGCTGCCAGCGCCCGGATCTCGCACACGCAGGTGGCCTTGGCCGCGGATCTCGATCGCTTGATTATCGACCGTCATCGCTGGGTAGTCGTCCGGGCGCGGCCCTTCCACATGCAGCACCACACGGCCCACTATTTCCGCGGTCAACGGCGTTTCTATCGCCCCCGAGACTTCGCTGCGCAGGGCCTGGTCCCCCGTACCCTCAAACCGCCAGTAAGCGATCGGCGCAGGCTCCGCGACCGTTTCGCCATACGACGTCGCAGAAGCGGCCCCCTGCTCGCCCGCATCTTCACCCATGGCAGATGATCGCTCGAACGTTAAAATCAACAGGCACGAGACAATCGCAAACAGATACCTTAAGATCACGTTATCGCCCTTGTTGCTTCCGACGGGATGAGGCTTTGGTGAAGACCGGTTCAGCAATCATTGCCGGAGGCATTCTAGCGGGCGACCATCGCTTAAGGCAACCATTAGGCGGGCATAATTTCATCCAAGAATCTGCGAGTAGGCAAGAATGAACGTCTGGAATCGAAATCGTTCGAACAAAACGATCGGGACATTTTTCGCGATTTGTCTGGCGGTTTTGTCGCCGTGGGCGTCGCCCCATGCGGCTGGAGAAGATCGTCCGAACATCATTTTCATCATGGCCGATGATCTGGGCTACAACGACTTGGGGGCCTATGGCCAGACCGTCATTCCCACACCCAACACCGACCAACTTGCCAGGCAGGGAGTCCGACTGACTTCGGCTTACAGTCCGTCGTCGGTCTGTTCGCCCACCCGCTATGCCGTGCTGACCGGTACCGACCCGTTCCGTCGCTATATCACCTCGCATGTGCTGTTCAACGCCGAGCCTTTGGTGATCGGCAGCGGTGAACTGACGGTGGCTACGTTGCTGGAGCAGACGGGCTATGCGACCGGTGTCTTCGGCAAGTGGCACCTCGGACTTGGCGACCAGTTGCCCAGGGATCTCAATCAACCCGGACGTGGTCCCAAGGAGGTCGGTTTTGTGGATTCGTTCATCGTGCCTGACGGGCATAATATGTACCCACGTTACTATCACGAAAACGGGATCGTGGTCGGTGGGACCGAGCCGGCGTTCAAGTCACATTTGATCGTGCAGAACCGCGTCGGAGCCAAGCTGCTGCAACATCAGCCCGTCGGTGTCTGGGAATCCCGTCGCCCGGACCACGAAATCGGCGCGACCCTGGCCGATCGCGTGGATGCGTTTATCCAGCGGCATGCGGACAGACCGTTCTTC
The DNA here is from genome assembly GCA_007129635.1 of Planctomycetaceae bacterium. Taxonomy (GTDB): domain Bacteria; phylum Planctomycetota; class Planctomycetia; order Pirellulales; family Pirellulaceae; genus SKKK01. The sequence goes on along the minus strand of SKVE01000878.1, from coordinate 607 downwards.
TTGTACTACGCCACGTGTGCCGTCCATTCGCCGCTGACTCCCGACGATCGATTCCAGGGGACGAGCGGGATCGGGCCGTTTGGCGACTTTGTGATGGAATTCGACTGGGCCGTCGGACGGGTGATGGCCAAGCTGGATTCGCTCGATTTGACGAACAACACTTTGTTGATCGTTACCAGTGACAATGGCGGCCTGTCGCCAGGCGAAACCCGAGTGCCAGCGTCCGTACACCGAACCAGCGACCCATGGCGTGGCCAGAAGGCATCGCATTACGAAGGCGGGCATCGAGTTCCATTCCTGGCCCGCTGGCCCGGACGGATCGAGCCGGGTTCGATCAGCGACAGCGTGATCTCTTTGGTGGATCTCACAGCCACGGCGGCGGCATTAGTGGGTGCGTCGTTGCCAGCGGAAGCGGCCCTCGATAGCTTTGACATGCTGCCGGCCCTCCAAGGTAAAGATTCGCTCCGCCCCTACACGGTCACCGGAACTCGAGGGATGACCGCATTGTCGATTCGGCAGGGGGACTGGAAACTTACCCATATGCCGTTCGAAGACCAATCGAAGCTGGTTCATTTGGGACGCGATCCGCAGGAGACCACGGATCTGG
>SKVE01001000.1 GCA_007129635.1 Planctomycetaceae bacterium | reverse complement strand
GATCAGCGGCGATTCGGCGAGCGCGACCAAGGGTTGCCGAAAAACGCCCAGGTGATGCCCATAAAATGACTCGGCCGACTGCCACGTCGGCCCGATCGTGCTGGTCATCGCCCCAGGCTGGTCGTGCGCCATCAGCATGCGGCTGACCATCTCCTGAGCAAACATTCCGAAACTACCCGCCAGCGCGATCAGCACCAAGCTCCGACTGAACCATCTTGTCAAAACCATAGGAATCTTCACGGTGGTGGCCGCCTGGAAAGGTGAGCCTGGAAGTCTTCTGTTGTACGGTGCGTCACACGAATTCAATCGCCGATCCTTCCTTACCCGATTCGGTGCGAGAACCCGAGCAGTGAAAAGAAGGATGGTCGGAATCTCGGGAACCGTACTACACACGGCCGGTTAGACGGATTGCGCGATCTTTATCCACAACGCCCAGGATTACCGGAGCTTGGATCAGACCGCGATAGCGCTGCTGGTTGCCGCGGACTGCCAGCACAAAGACCAGATCGCCTGCTTGCCAAGCACCGATCGAAAAACCACCAGTAGTGGAGAACAGACCCTCTTGAGGAGTAGATGGCAAGGACGATCGTTTGGCGGGAAAGCAGAACAGATAAACGGTCTCGTCTCGCCGTTGGCTCAAGTCGTACACGGTGGTAGTGCCATCGTAGCGAGTCTGGATCGATGTCCAACGATGGGGCCTCGCCCTGACTCGAGAATCGAAACGCAGGTGCGGCGATTCGAAATCCGTCCGCCAGTTGCTCTGCGACGCCACTTGAGTCCATTGAATGACTCGCTCAGCGAATTCGGGCGTCAATTGCGGCACGGGCGATCCGAACGGGTTCCACCAAACCAAAACAACGATCAGCACTGTGGCACTCAGCGAACCGGCTACCCCAAGGCTGCGGACCAGCCACCGCCGCCGCGTGGATGCAAACCAGTGCTGCGGGGGTAGCTCGACAGCCTGACGAGCGGCATTCTCCGGCCGTTCGACGGTCGCAGACTCGGGCGTCATGGGCTGGTCCGACGCGATGGATTCTAAAGCGATCGGCCGTGGTGTGATCGATTCCGCCTCGCTGCATTCCAAAACGTCCAACAGACGGGCGCACAATCCATCGGGTACCGGACAATCGTCCAACGACTGGCTCAACGCTTGGTCCCACTGACTTATTCGCTGGTACCGCTCGCGCAGTTGATCATCTTGCCGCAGCGTCTCTTCCAAGGACTGCGGATGGGGTGGTGGAAGAACGTCCCGTTCCGATCGGCAGCCCTCCATGGCTTCGATGATTTCTTTGTAGTTCATCGGTCTCTCCTTATCGGCGTCGCGGTCCGTCGATCGGCACCAAGCGGTTGGCATCCCCCCGGAAGAACATGTGGCGGATGCTGTTTTGCCTCGGCTTCGGCCGCTCGACAGGTCAACCACCGCCGCAAGTGGCCCTTCGATCGAGCCAATCGACTCATCACGGTCCCGATCGGAATCTCCAACCGGTCCGCGATCTCCTGGTACGAACACTCCTCGAAATAGAACATCAACACGACCACTCGGAATTCATCTGGCAGGGCATCCAACGCCAATTTCAATTCCGCCTGGTCGATCTCGTCATGAGACATCGGCTCAGGCACCTGAGCCATGTCCACCTCGACTCCGTCCTGCGACAACACACGGTTTTGGCGACACGTTTTCAGAAAGCAGTTACGCAACACCGAAAAAAGCCAGCCCAAAACTTTGTTGGCATCCTTCACCTGGTCCAATCGCTGCTGCGCGATTAGGAACGTTTGCTGAGTCAAATCCTCGGCATCGGGTTGATTCCCTGCCAGCCGATAGGCATAGCGGTACACAGCCGCATGGTGCTGGCCCACAATCTGGCGCAGATCAAGACCCGGTGAATCGTTGGACATTACGTATCACTGCTCTCTTCTCTCTGTACTGATCCAAACGCTACCGCCATTATTCCCGAATTTTCCGAAAAAATCGATCGCACACGGGAATATTTCGGGCGGTTGCTGGATCTACCTGCTAGCGAGGTGCGGAATGTTCCCGCAAATCGACACCGGACAGGGATGGTGCTCTGTTTCGCGTTAGGTAATTCGAAAGCCTTAAAATGAGAAAGGGTGTGAAAATGCGAGGTTTACCTTGGATTCTGATGATGCTGGCGATGGCGATGTTCATGGTCGGTTGCAACGGCGGGTCAGCGCCGCCGCCCGCGGGCGTCGAAGACGCTGCGACAGTCTTGGAAGTGGACGAAGATTACGTGCCGCCAGAGGAAGAGCAGGGTTATCAGGAAGCGGTCGAAGAGGAACCGGCGGTTGAAGAGGAAGTCGAAGAGGAAACCGAAGGCTGATGCGATCGTCGCCAGCCGTGTGCATTGGATCGCGCGTCAGGTTTCTCTCTGACCCGACCAACAAATGCCTGCCTGGCTCTTGTGGTTTTCGCAGGAGCCAGGCAGTTTTTTTGCGCTGGCAGTGACCATCGTCCCTCGAGCAATGAAAAAATAATCGCGTTGCCATGTATGCCAGCATCGATGGCACATGTGGTTAACCTACGACGGTTGAACGGCTTATAACAACCCGCGTCGTTTTCTTTCCTGTGAAGCTGCAGCGGATCGCCACTGCGGCGCTTGACGGCCCAACCAGCCTGAGAAAAATGGAATGTTCAGGGCAGTTGGCTCCCATCGGAAAGGAACAGACGTGATGACAAGAGGACTTGGTAGCTTCGTTTTGGGCGTGTTGGCGATCCCGGCCGGTATCGCTGCGCAACAACACTACTCACCTGCCAACGCGCCAAGCGGCGAATCATGGCAAGTGGTCGATCCCGCCTCGGTGCCGCCATCGCTGGATGCCGACGCAGCCAGATCGCTGGGTGCCACCCCGGTTCCATCGCCGCTGTCGCCCAGTCCCAGCGTTTCTCCCTTGACCTCTCCGCCGCCGCTGACCTCGCCGCCGCCTTCGACGTTTTCACCTCCTTCGACGTACTCACCGCCCTCGACGTTTTCACCGCCGCAGACATCCGCGCCGGTGCTGGCACCCAGCACCAGTGCACCGCTCCATACTTTTCCGCCGCCCACCACACTGATGTCTCCGGCCAGCGTCCCGATCATCATGCCCCAACCCCAGTTGGTAACGCCACCGGTAACCACCTTTCGGCCCCTGGTTCCCGTCGCGCCGCCACCGGAGCAGTATTACCTTGGTCGCGGGCTTTTGGGGCAGCCCAAGCTGTATGTGCCTCAGCAACCGATACGCAATTTTCTGCGTTATTTAAGCCCTTGACGCGCGGTCAGGGTATGCAGGAAGAACAGATCCTGGCCGATCGTCTGTTGGGCCAACCGCGCCAGGTGCTCGTGGTGCGTGAAGAAAATGACTTGCGTCTTCTTGGACAGGTTGGCCAACGCTTCGAGGGCCGCTTTGGCTCGATCGTCGTCGAACATGATCAGAATGTCATCGATGACCAAAGGGATGGGCTCGCGTCCCTCTAAGTAGGTTTCCAATAATGCCAAACGTAACGCTAAGTAGAGCTGGTCGCAGGTACCGTCGCTCATCCCGCTGACCGGAACCGTCATCCCGTTCTCGGGACGGACGCCGACCAGCACGGCCTGGCCTTTCTCGTCAAAGTCAGATCTCAACCCGGCGAACGATCCCAGGGTCAATCCGGCGAACAACTGGCTGGCTCGATCCAGCACGGGACCTTGACTGGATTGGCGAAATCGATCGATGGCCTGCTGCAAGACGCTGGCGGCCAGCCTCAAACGTACGTACTGCTCGACATCGCTGCGCAATTGGGCGATGATCTGTTCGGCCCGTTCGCTGGCTTCGGCTGCCCTACCACCGCCATCCATCCGACGCAGTTCGCTACGGCTTTCGCCGATCTGCTGAGCGACCTCGCTTTTTTCGTTGTCCAAGTGTTCGATTTCATCGGCCAGGCTCTGCAGATCAGCACGCAACGCGTCCAGATCGAAAGGCTCTGCTTCGGCGATGAAGGCTTCCAACGTTGCACTAGCAGCCAGTTCCACCAATTGCTGCTCGACCGACTGTAATTCCCGCTGGCCGTCTTTCCGTTGGCTGCACCGCTGTTCCGCCTCCGGCATCTCTTCCGGCGACGCGCAACCGGCCTGCTGGCACAATTGGGTCAGTTGCGTTTCCAACTGTTGGATGCTGGACTGAGCCCGTTCATGGTTTTCTTCTTGCTCGTCCACCTGTTTCTGCCATTCGTCCCGCTTGGCCTTGTCACGGCTGGCTTCCGCCAGACGCTCGTGCAACTGCCCGATCGCCTGATCGACCGGTCGATCCAGCAACGGTGGGGCAACGTCCGCCAGCAGTTTGCGGACCTCGTCTTCATAATCTTTGGCATCTTCATCAATGCCTTGGATTCGCTGTTGCAGCTTACGGGCAGCTTCCAAAAGATTCCACATCTCTTCGACCGATTCCAGGACCGTACTGGCCTCGCCGACCCCCGCATCGCGTTGAAGTCCCAGAACGGCGACCGCTTCGGCCCATTGGCCGCGCCACTCGTCCAGATCGCTTTCGGCCTGAGCCGCTTGTTGCCGAGCTTCGTCGAATTGGTTGCTCAACTGCTGCCGTTGCTCGGTCAGGTTCGCACGTTGTTGGTTGGACACCTCAATGGCGTTCGCCACCTGTTCGCTGGTCTCCAGCAGTTCGGCCAAGGTCGCTGATTCCGCTGGCTGATCCAACCGCTGGAGTTCCTGGTTCAGATCGCTTCGCAAAGCTTCCATCATCTCGATCGTCTGCTGAAGCTTCTGACGTTGTCGATCGATCGAACCGGCCAGCTCGGCCAATGATTTTTGCTGAGTCATCCAGGCTCGCATCTCGCGTGGGGATTTCGGATCGATCGCCAGCGGCGACCACAGCTCGCGCCAGTCGTCGTGCAGTTGGTCCCAAGTCGCTTGCGCCGTCTGTCGAGCGTGCTGGTGCTGGTCGACTCGTCGCTGTAAGTCCAGGTGCCGGGCGGTCAGCATGGCTTTTCGCGCTACCTGACTCGCTTCGCGTCGCAGGCGATCGACCAGCGCGTCGGCCGCTTCCTGAGCCGCCTGGAAGGCGTCCGCCAGATCCCTGTCCGCCGCAAAGTGGGCAATGAATGCATCGGCCGCTTTCGCATCGGCGGCTTGGCCATCGCACAATGCCTCGCGAACCATTTGCCAGCCCTGGTCGCGTTGCTGGCGAGCTGCGATCAAATCGTCCTCACTGGGCACATCGTGTTCCCTCCGCAGCTCCTCCAGGTCCCGCTCGGTGGTGTCTTTTTCTTCTTCTTTTTCCACGATCTGCTTATCCAGTTGCTGCACGGATCGTCGCGCTTCGGCCATTTCGTTTTCGAAGCGATCGACCGTCTCGACAAGCGGAATCGGCAGCGATT
>SKVE01000052.1 GCA_007129635.1 Planctomycetaceae bacterium | reverse complement strand
TCGAAAAACGCAAGTTCGTGTTGCGGACGGACTACCTGGTCACCGTGGCGAATGTCCCCAAGCCGCTCCGCAAGGAGATCCTCGACCCCCAGCGCGGCGCCCGGCAACTGGCCGAATGGAAACGCCTGTACGCCTTCGACCAGTGCGCCGAACTGCTCGGCTGGAAAGGCAAATTGACCGAAGCCTTCCTGGAACGGCATCCGACCTTGGTTGTCAATACGGCCAATTTCGATGCGGAGTTCCGGGATACGCTGCTGGAGTCGTTCGAGGATTTGGAAGCGGTGACCGATGGATGCCTGGTCAAGTCCGAGAACTACCAGGCACTGCGTCTGTTGGAGTGTGGGTTGTACGAGCGGGTGAGATGTGTTTACATCGATCCGCCGTACAACACCGGCTCGGATGAATTCATCTACAAAGACGCCTATCGCCACTCGAGCTGGCTGGCGATGATCAAGGAACGGCTGACGCTCGCCCGGCGGCTCCTGGCTCAGGACGGTTCCATCTTCGTAAGTATCGACGACAACGAGGTGGGAAACTTACGGGACGTCATGGATGAAGTGTTCGGCGTGGAGAACTTCGTGGCCACCGTGATTTGGCAGAAGGTCTTTTCACCCAAGAGCAGCGCGAAGCACTTCTCCGAGGATCACGATTTCCTCGTCGTGTTTGCGCGCCGTGGCGAGGTCTGGCGGCCAAGCCTCCTGCCGCGGACGGAAGAGGCGAACGCGCGGTACGACAATCCCGACGACGACCCACGCGGGCCGTGGACCTCGGGAGACCTTACAGCGCGAAATTACTACAGCGAGGGACAATACGAGGTCACGAGCCGCACCGGAAAGACGTTTCGTCCCGTCGTGGGCACCTACTGGCGCGTCAACTTTCAAAGGTTTAAAGAACTCGACCGCGACAACCGGATCTATTGGGGACCGAAAGGCGACAATATGCCTCGTTTGAAGCGGTTTCTCTCGGAGGTGAAGCAAGGCCTGGTGCCTCAGACGCTGTGGCGGTACGAACAAGTCGGGCACACGCAGGAGGCCAAGCAAGAGTTGCTGGATGTCGTCCGATTCGAGCGGACCGAGGACGTGTTGAACACGGTGAAGCCACCTCGCCTGATTCAACGTGTCTTTCAAGTCGGAACGAAGTCCGACGAGGATTGTTTTGTGCTCGATTTCTTTGCCGGCAGCGGCACGACCGGCGATGCCGCTATTCGCCAAAATCGCCTGGATGGCGCGCGGCGCCGTTTCGTGCTGGCCGAGATGGGCAGCTATTTCGACCAGATCGTTTTGCAGAGAACACAACGCGTGATGTTTCTTCCCGAGTGGGACCATTGCCGGCCGAAACGCCTGCCTACCGCCGAGGAGACGGCCCGTTCACCGAGACTCGTGAAGGTTCTCCGTCTGGAGAGTTACGAGGACGCGATTCACAATCTGACGACTGCTGACACGCTGGAGCGTTCCGGTGCCCGTGCTGCAGCGTACGCAGCCACGGTGGGCGCCGAGACGCACCGTCTGCGGTATCTGGCCCGGTTGCCGTTGGCGGAAAGTGCGTCGATGCTGCAGGTGGACAAGCTGGAGCATCCGTTCGACTACACGCTGGAGATCTTGACCGACGAGGGGCCGCAGACGCAGACGGTGGATCTGGTCGAGACGTTCAACTACCTGCTGGGCCTGGATGTCCAGCGGCTGGAGACCTGGCACAACGCGAAGGACAAGCCAGCCGGCCAGCCGCGCCGCTACCGGATTGTGAAAGGCTGCGACCGGCGCGGCAAGCGGGTGCTGGTCGCGTGGCGCGACATGGCGGAATTGGACCCGAAAGCGGAACGTCAGTTCCTGGAAGGGCGGCTAAAAAAGGAAGAGCCGTTCGACCGCCTGCTGATCAACGGCGACAGCGCCACCCCCGGTTTCGAGAGCCTGGACGGGCTGTTCAAACAGTGGATGACGGACGAAAAGGACGATGGTAGATCCCGATGAACTTTGAACGGAATCTTGTACGGAACCGGTTCTTTCTCCGCGAGCTGGGCTTTGCGGACCTGGAGGATCTGAAGAGCGTGCTGGACCGCGTTCCGGAAGGCATGGCCGAGGACGGACAGAGCTGGTTCTACCGGGCCCTGTCGGCGCGGATCAAGGACCGTGCGTTGCAGGAGCAACTGCGCGAGTACGACCGGCGGATCCTCGCGCTGGAACGCGACTTGGCCAAAGCGCGCGGCGTGTTCCGGTTCAAGTACTTTCAATGGCTGGCGCTGCTGTTTACCGAGTTGTTCCTGGACCGGTTGACGGACGATCCGGCCGTGTTGCGTATGCAGTTGAACCGGCTGCTGAAGGACGATCAGAAGCGGGGCACGGTGAGCAGCGCGATCCCTGAGTTCGAGCCGGACGACTTGCGGCGGGCCGCGTTCTTCATGGCCACCGGGTCGGGCAAGACGCTCCTGCTGCACGCTCATCTGAAGCAGGTGTTGCACTACCTGGGCGCCGGCCGCAACCCCGCAGCACTGGTCGATCGTCCGGACCAGCGCCGCGAATTCGCGAATATCCTGCTGATCACGCCCAACGAAGGCCTGTCGGCGCAACACCTGGACGAGTTGCAGTTGAGCGGACTGGACGGCGCACTGCTGATCGAGGATCGCGGGGGCGGGCGGTTTCTCGGCCCCAGAATCCACGTGATCGAGATTCACAAGCTCGCCGATGCGCCTTCGGCCGACGGCGTCAGTATCCCGTTGGCCGAACTGGGCGAGCACAATCTGGTGTTCGTGGACGAGGGGCACAAAGGTACCGGAAGCGAAGCCCAAACCTGGAAGAAGCGGCAGAAGTCGCTCAGCAAGTGTGGGTTTTTGCTGGAATACAGCGCGACCTTCCAGCAGGCCGTGGGCAGCGTCGGCGGCGCCAAACGCGAGTCGCTGGTGGCAGAGTACGGCAAGTGCATCCTGTTCGACTACTCGTACCGGCATTTCCATGGCGATGGCTACGGCAAGGACTTCCGAGTCTTGAACTTGGAGAAGGGCCGGGAAGAGCACGCCCAGGAACTGCTCGTCGGCGGATTGCTGGTGTACTACCAGCAGCGGCAGCTTTTCCGGAACAACCAGCGGCAGTTCCGGCCCTACGAAGTCGAGAGCCCGCTGTGGGTGCTGTTGGGTAGCAGCGTCAGCCGCAAGTCGGGTGGCCGGGTGGACAAGAGCGCTCGGGCACAGACCGAGCGGGCGGATGTAGCCAAGGTGCTGGCATTCCTGAAACGGTTCCTGGAAGACGGGAAATGGGCCGTCAAGATCATCGGCCAGATACTCCAAAGGCGGAGCGGCTTTTCCGACGCGGAGACCGGGGACGATCTGTTCGCACAACACCTGGATGCGCTGAACCACTCCAGTGCGGCGGAACTGTACCGCGAGATCACGCAGGACGTGTTTCACGGAACCGGTGGCTTGGAAGTCTGGGAACTGATCGGCAGCAACGGCGAACTGGGGTTGCGGGTTCCCGCGCCAAGCGGCCAAGCTCAGCCGTACTTCGGCGTGATCAACATCGGCGACGTGACCAGTTTCAAGAAGCACATCCGCGACGACGGGGAACTGAGGTTAGAGACCCAGGCCGATCGCTTCACCGGGTCGTTGTTTGCCGCGATTCCGACAGCCGGTTCGTCCGTGAATCTGCTGATCGGCGCCAAGAAATTCATCGAGGGCTGGTCCAGTTGGCGGGTATCGTCCCTGGGCCTGTTGAACATGGGCAAGGGCGAAGGTTCGCAGGTGATCCAGTTGTTCGGCCGCGGCGTGCGTTTGCGGGGCAAGAAAGGCAGCTTGAAACGCAGCCGGGAGTTGCCCGAGGAGGGGCCACACCCGGCAGGGCTGGAGAAGTTGGAGACGCTGTACGTCTTCGGTTGGAATGCGGACTACGTGCGTCGCTTCCGGGACATGCTGGACAAGGAGGAGATCCTCAACGAGTTGACGGTTCCGACGCTGCCGCTGTTCAAGCCGCGTCTGCGGCTGCCCGTTCCACGGGTGCCGAAGGGATACGACGTGCGGCGGGAGACGTGGACCGTCGAGGCCGAGGACTTGGGCATTGTCGTGGACCTGACGCCCCGTTTGGCGACGTACGACGGCCGCGAGGACGGCGGTGGGCTGCTGGGAACGAGCCGCCGGCTGGAGTTTGACAGCCGGACGCTGCCCCTGCTGGATTGGAACGACCTGTACTTGCGGCTCCTGCAGCACAAATCGGCCCGCGGCTACGACCACTTCTTCCTGCCTCGCGCGGCGCTGCCGGCGATCTTGCAGCAGTGCGAGGTGCGGGTCTCGTCGCACGACGCGGCCGATCCCCACCTGCTTGCCGAGGCGGCGGAGCGAGCACTCCGAGCCTACCTGGACCGCTATGTCAGCCGCATGGAGCGCCGGGCGGAGAGCAGTCGGCTGGAGCCCGGACATCTGTTTGCCAAAGAGCAGCCGGTGGAGTACCGGGTACGGACCTCATCTCCGGAACTGTACACGGCCATCCAGGAATTGCTCGCCAAGGGACCGGCGGAACTGCGAAAGACGTGTACGGTCAAGCCGCTGCCGCGTCTGCATGTCGATCATCACCTCTACAGCCCGCTGTTGTTGGATCCCGAAAGTCGCGGTATGGGCGAGTTGAGAATCAGTCCTGCGGGTCTGTTGGATCGCGAGCGGAAGTTGCTGGAAAACATCTACGCATTCTGGGCCAGCCATCGGATGGATCGCCAGATGAAGCAACGCGAGGTGTACATCCTGCGGAATCTTCCCCGCGTCGGCATCGGGTTTTTCCGCCAGAGCGGGTTTTTTCCCGACTTCGTCTTCTGGATCCGCAACCGTCAGACGAAAGCGGTTCACCTGCGGTTCCTCGAATCGCACGGCATGCACCACGGTGGCCTGTTTGGCGCTAACCAGGCCAAGATCGAATGCTTCAAGGAATTGGGGGCGCTTTCCAAGCGAGCGGCGTTCAGAAAGCAGAAGCTCACGATGGATGGCTTCCTCCTGACGTCCACGAAGAAGGAGGATATCCCCGGCGCTCAGGACTTGACCTGGGAACAGTTGCGCCGGGAACACTGTCTGTTGAACGAAGACGGCTTAGACGCGGGCGTGCTTTTCCACCTCCGCGGTTGACGTACATCGCCCGAAGTCTGGCATCGCTTGTCTTCCTGGACCAGCACAAGGCAACCACCGCGCCGCCCGGTGTCGCCAGCAGGCTCGGAATACGATACTGGCGGGACACCCCCTCGACAGTCGCGGGTTCAAACAAAACCTGCTCGGCAAAGGTCGGTTGAGGAAGGGCTTCTCCGGGGTCAGGCTTGGTTTTCGGGTCTCATCGCCATTTGCGATTTGGGCGGGCGGCTGAAACGGATCGTCCTGGACCTAGCCCGAGATGGCAGCGTGAAC
>SKVE01000488.1 GCA_007129635.1 Planctomycetaceae bacterium | reverse complement strand
ATTATCGGCGTGCTGGTGGCATTATTGCTGCCCGCGGTCCAGGCAGCTCGGGAAGCGGCTCGGCGGATGAGCTGTACGAACAATTTGAAGCAGATCACGTTAGCTCTACACAACTTTCACGACAGCCACCGGGGTTTTCCCACGGGCTCGCCGTCACGAACCTGTCCCGGATACGAGCACATCCCTGCCTGGCAGTACCGCTGGGGCCCGCTGGCGATGCTGACGCCCTACATGGAACAGTTTCATTTGTACCAGTCGTTGAACCTGGATGTACCCCTTTATGGGCATACTGGCGTCTTTCACGGGCCGGGGACGGGAGTGCATCCGGACAATCACGAGGCACTGACTCAGGAGATTGCCTTCTTCTATTGTCCTAGCGATCAGGCGCGAAAGCAGTTTGTCCCGGACGCCGAGCTGGAATATGCCGGCACCAACTACATGGCTTGTTGGGGCCGCGGCGCGCCGACGGCGACAGGAACGGCACTATTCGATACCGACGGGCTGTTCAACAATCTTTCCGCTGTCCGCTTTGCCGACGTGATCGACGGTACCAGCAATACAGCAGCGTTTTCCGAAAGCCTGTTACCCGATCCGAGTGTGTCTGGGAGTGTCGAACTGACGCGGCGAAACAAAGATGTGGTCATTGTGGGTGAGAGAAGCAGTGGCAGTCCTTTCCTGACCGAAGAATTCTGCACGCGATTCGGCGAGCCCGTGGCGTCCCGCCCCAACCGCTCGGCGCGTTGGTTCGACGGATTTGTGCTCTACACTGCCTACTATCACTGGTGGGGACCGAATTCGCCCATCCCAGACTGTTCTAAATGGGGACCTTTACGATCCCTGTGGCAGATGGCACGCAGCCGTCACCCCGGTGGCGTCAACGTCAGCTTCGTCGACGGCTCAGTTCACTTCGTGTCGGACACGATCGATCTGGACACGTGGCGAGCGTTGGGATCGCGAGATGGCGGCGAAGTGATCTCGTCTTGGTAAGCACCTGGCCGGGTACTTAGTCGGCTGAAATTCGTTCCGCCCACAAAACTGTTTGATTTTGGACTTCTGGCAACCCTTTGAAGAAAGTAGTACGGTCATGAATCGTTCACGAGTCACTCGTAGCAATCTCTGGGTTCTATGGATTGTTGCTATCCTGGTGTCGATCGTTGCGGTCGCTCAACCGGCCATCGCCACCCAGTCGCCCACGCAGTTGTATTTGGTGGGTGTCGGGCCAGGCGATCCCGATCTGATCACCTTGCGAGCGATCGAAACGATCAAGCGGGCCGACGTGATCTTTTGCATGGAAAGCTTGAAGGATCGGTTTGCCGAGCTGATGCAGGACAAACAGGTGGTTCACGGGTATTGGCGTCTGTTTCCCTTCTACGGGCAAGATCTTGATGATCTGGAGGGAGCCCAGCGGGCCGAAGCCGAGAAGTTGGCCGTTAGACGAAACGAGTTTATCGCAATGGTTCGCCAGGCGATCGAGGACGGAAAGACGGTGGCGATCGTCGACAGCGGCGATCCGCTGATCTACGGGCCGTGGGCCTGGACCATGGAGGAATTCGAGGACCTGCAGCCGGTGGTTGTCCCAGGGGTCAGCGCTTTCAATGCTGGAAACGCGGCGTTGCGGCGAGGGATCACGAACAGCGACCTGACGAAATCCGTCATCTTGACCGCCGCTGACTGGGAGGGCAAGACGGATACCATCGATCGCCTGTCAACTCACCAGACCACCATGGTGCTGTTCACGATGCGGACGGAATTCAAAGAGTTTATCCGCAAGTTGGCGATCAACTATCCAGCCGATACTCCACTGGCCGTCGTCAAGTACGCCGGCTATGCTGATCGAGAGCAAGTGATTCAGGCCACGGTCGGAACCATTTTGGAAAAGGTCGGGCAGGATGATCTGCCGTTCGAGTACATGATTTACGTTGGCGACTTTCTGACCTTTCGATACCGGAAAGAAGATTAGTCTCCTTCCCAGAAAAGAAAAACCACATCCAAGAGGGAAATAAAATGGGTATTCGCAGAAGCATGGCATATTGTCGACTTTCGTTGGTTTCGGTTTTCGCAACGGTTCTTGCATTCTCTGTCACACCGGCAGCCGTCGGTCATGAAGTCTGGATCGAGGCAGACGTTTCGGCCGCCGTGGGACAGGAAATGGACGTATGGCTGTACTGGGGCCATGCGGGCAACAAAGAAAGCGGCGATCGCCTGGCGGCTCAGTTGAGCAAGCTGACGGCGTTCGCTCATTCCGCCGAGGGACGCGAAGTGCTGGAACTGGACCTGGCCGAGGATGGTTTTCTCGCCAAGTTCACACCGCAGGCTCCAGGATATCTCGGGCTGGGCGCGGAACTGCAGGTGGGGATTGTCGATCGACAAGTGCACTCGATTCCCGCCCATACTCGCATCGTGATGTACGGAAAGACGATCACACGCGTGGCGGGTGACGCACGAGCGGCGCCTGCCCCGATCGGCTTGGATTTGGAACTGGTGCCGGTCGCTCCGGCCGCTCAGCCTCGAGTTGGCGATCTGATGACGGTTCGAGTCCTGCACAAGGGCCAGCCGGTTGGGGGCCGTCAGGTCCAGATCAAAGCGGCCACATCCGGCGGTCGCCAGGCGATGGACGATCCGCGAGTGCAGAACTGGGAGTGGTCGACCGAAGCGATGGCGGATCCGCGAACCGGGGAAGCGACCTTTCCGCTGATCGTCGCCGGCCAGCACCTGTTCATCGCCCGGTACACGGACGAGACCGCAGGGACTTACGACGGACCGCGAAACGACAAATCGGACTTCAGCTACCTGAGGCCCGGGGACACGTTCGAGCGGACCATGCACGTTTCGACGTTGACCATCCAAGTCGCCGAATAGCCCCCGCCCCCTGGCTTGAATTCCAAAGTAGTAGGCACGCTCTGTGTGCCGTAAACTGCGGACGGCACACGGAGAGCGTCTGCTACAATCAGTGTCGGAGTCGTTATCCTTGGAGTTCACGATTTATCGTGTTCACGTTCCCCGCTACGCAAGGGGCATCAAGAGGCAACGGGTGTAGCCAAGAGCGTAACGATCCAACCGGGCGAGCCGGGGGCATTCGGACCAAGCCGTGACGAAACAGAAATCGGCATACGAGAAAGTTCGAAATCAAGGGAAAACGCGACAAACTGAACACCCCAGGTCGGGAGTCGTTTTGGGCCAACCCGCTTTTCATGGGGTTGATCGTTGGCCGAAAACGACTCGCGACCCCGTTGGTCTCCAACCGGCGATCGACTTGGCCGTCGATCGCTTCGACCAGACAGCGGCAGCAGCCGCAAAGCTCTATGGTGCCGTGACGCGGATCAACCGCCGTCCCTCGTAACTCCACCAATCGTCTTCGGCACGCACCTCGATCACATGCGTTCCGGGCTCCAACGACCGGCCAATGGTGGTCGTCCAAATGTGCTGCGAAGCCTGGGCACCGCCCAGCGGACGCCAAGGCACTTCGCCCAACTGCCGTTCGCGTTCCATGACGCTCAGCCGAACGGGATCGGCGCGCACGCTGCGCTGCATGTCCTGCCATGGCGAAGACGTTCCGATGCGCATCTGCACGCGGGCATCCGGCAATGCGTTGAAAATGTTCGCCAGCACCTCGGCTTCTGCCGATTGATCGACGCGGACCGACGAGGGAGCATCCAGATGCATTTGAAAATCGGCCGGACGGCGAGCGCTCTGCCAGCGAACTTTCCACCGGGGCCCATCGATTTCCAGGATCGCGTATCCGGTGGGGGTACCATCGGACATCATCGCATGCGGGATGCCATACTCGTCCGGCGCGCCGCAACACCAGGCTCCGCACGCCGTGCCGACGCTGACCAAGTGGTGCGGTTGTTCGCCCGGCCAGCCGTCGTCGGGGCCGATCCATCGGTGATAGTGTCGATGCGTATGGGCGGCCAATGTCACCATCCGGGGATGCGAGGCCAGCACTTGGAAAACCTCGTCGCGATGCGACTCGTCCACCCAGCCGGTCGAGTCCACCCAGGGGATGTGGCTCAACACGACCACCAACTGATCGTCGGGGATGCGCGCCAGTTCGTTTCGAAGGAAGGTCAGTTGCTCGTCTCCCAAACCCGTGCGATACGTGCGACGGTTATTGCTGACCAACCACCGGAAGCTGTCCAGGACGATGTAATGAGTCGGCCCCCAGGTGAAAGCGTAATACGAAGGTCCGTACGTGCGATAGAACGCGCCCCGAGCTTGGACGTCGGTGTCGCCGGTGAAGTCGATGTCGTGATTTCCGATCAGCGAGCGCCACGGCAAACCGATCGTGGCAATCGCCTCGTTCAACGGATCGAACAGATTCAGATCGTCGAATACCAGGTCGCCCAAGGTGACGCCAAACGCCGCGTCGATGCCGATCACGTCAGGTAGGACATCCCGAGCGATGTAGTCGATCTCAGTCAGATCACGCGGCTGGGTATCGCCAAAGAGCACCACATCATAGCGGTCCGGTTCTTCCTGCGGTCGCAAAGCGAAATCCAGCGACTCCGGCAGCGCGGGGGTGGGGTCCAGCCCCGGATAACGCGTCCCGGTGGCTCCCTGAGGCATGTGCAAGTAATAGAAGCGGGGGATCTGCATCTCGTCGACCGGGACCGCCCAGCCTCGCGGCTTGATCACGAAAATGGTCGAAGGATCGCGCAAAGGCAACTCGTACCGCCCATCTTCTCCGCTGACGACCACCTCGCGACCGTTGGATACGGCCACCCCTGCCAATGGCTCGTCCACCGCCGCATCGAAGATTCCGTCGCCATCGACATCATGGAACACGATCCCCGTGGCCTGCGGATCGCTGTCCGCGAAAGTCCAAGACGCAACAAGCAGTACCAGTAATAGTGCCAGTTTGGCTGAGAGGATACGCATACTTTTCGACTCCTGGGTCATTGGTTTGCAAAGAAAGGTAACAAAGGGATCGCCCCCCCAAGACGCAGAATGAAAGCCCGGGGGGGTGAATTCGAACCGAACGCGTCAGCGTCGGAGCCCAAAACATAAGGCGTGAACCCACCGAGCCCGCGGCCGACGGGGTCGGCTCGCTGGGC
This sequence comes from Planctomycetaceae bacterium, assembly GCA_007129635.1. Classification (GTDB taxonomy): domain Bacteria; phylum Planctomycetota; class Planctomycetia; order Pirellulales; family Pirellulaceae; genus SKKK01. The sequence continues at coordinate 314 of SKVE01000488.1, read as the reverse complement.
TTGCGGCTACCGCCGATGGTTCAGTAAGTCCGCGGCTGGCGGCGGATCAGCGGGGTGCGAAAGTGGCCCAGGCCCGCTGTTCGGTGAAGTCATCAGGTTTGGGATAGTCCTGGTTCTCCAGCAGTTCTTCGTAGGTCGGGGCTGAAGACGGCACGCCCGCTTCGGGAACCTCTAGCCCAGCGGTCCAGGCGACCGCGTTCAACACGAACGTTCGATAATCATCGTCCGCCCATGCCCAATGCCAATGTCCGCCGGTGAAGCCAAAACCGCGCCCCCCGTCAGGCCGCTCGTAAGCCCAAGCCACATGCTCGGCT
>SKVE01000425.1 GCA_007129635.1 Planctomycetaceae bacterium | reverse complement strand
TTTACGAGATCGACGTCGATGGCTCCAACCTCCGACAACTGACCTCCGGCAATTGCAATGATGTCGACCCCGCCTACCTGCCGGACGGCAAGATCATCTTTTCGTCCGACCGAGCCGGCTATCAAGAGTACTATCATCAGGAGCGGTCCCGAGCGCTTTACGTGTTGGATCCGGACAGCGAGCAGATCGAACAGGTCACTTTCAATCCCAATCAGGACTACGAGCCCTACGTATTGCAAGATGGGCGAGTGATGTATGCCAGTTACCGGTTCTATGCTCAGGATGGCAGCCCGGGTCCGGTGCGAGGCGAATCGTATGGTCTGAGTCGAATCGAAACGGTGCTGCGCGTGATCCTGCCGGACGGTTCGGGCGACCAACCGTTCTATGGTGCCATGCGAGGATCGTTCTACTCGCCGTTGCGCCCGATGCCGTTCAGCGATCAGCGATCCGGCTGGCACCGTCGCGGATACCATGTCGGCGTATCGGTCAGCCAGGCTCGTGAGATGCCCAACGGCCAGGTGATCTGCATCACTCCGGCCGGATTGACCCTGGTCGACTTGGAAAGCGGGCCATTGGACAGCGAAGTACCGCTGTTCCCTGAGGTGGTTAATCTGGCTGGCGGCGAAGAGGTTTATATCCACACCTACGACGCTCAGAATCCGGTCGGTCGCTTCACCAGCCCTTGGCCGCTGGACGACCAGTGGATCCTGGTCTCGCACGCCCCGTGGCACGACCTGCGAGGTTCGGCGTATGATCTGGTGCTGTTCCATCTTCCCACCCGTCAGATGCGTCTGGTGTACCGAGACCCAGCGTTCAGCGTCGTGCATCCGGTGGCGATCGCCCCACGCGCCGTGCCGCAAAACATGGCGTCGACGTTGCCCGAGGATCGTCCCTCGACCGGTCGGATCTATTGCAATTCCGTGTTTCACACCGATCTGCCGTTTGACCATGCTGCGGCCAAGTATGTCCGGGTGATCGAAGCGCTTCAGATGGGGCTATCGATCAACGCCAACGCCGCGTGGCGCACTCGCACGCTGGGCACCACCCCGCTGTTGCCCGACGGTTCGTTTTACGTCGAGGTTCCCGCCGATGTGCCTTTGCGCTTCGAATTGCTGGACGAAGACCACCGCGTGCTGGTCCACGAAACCGAGTTTAACTATGTACGGCCGGGCGAAACCAAAGGCTGCATCGGGTGTCACGAGCCACGACACACGACGCCAGCCAGTATCCTACCACAGGCTCTGATCTTCCCACCCGTCCCCACCTTGCGTCAACGCGGTGATCCCGTCTACATGGGCCGCACGACCAACCCTTACTCGACACCCGTCCGCGACTAAATATCACATCGAGGCAAAAAGCGGCAGGAGTCATTTGTGCAAAGCACCCGAAGGGCCGGTTCCCGGCAAATGGCTCCTGCACCTTTCTCTCGGCACGACAGCCAAGTCGGGGAAAAACAACTTCTTTTGGGTGGACCGACCTTGACGCGTTGATGCGAGATGGGCACGATACCCCTTGGGGAGTGCTGATGTTCGAGGTGGGAATCGTTCTGAAGCCTCTTTTTTTCTGTAAACAACTGTGCAAGAACGGAAAGTGAATCGATGACAAACAGCAGGCCGTTGGTGGGGATTCTGATGGGCAGCGATAGTGATTGGCCGAAGATCAGCAAAGCGGCTGCGGCATTGGACGAGTTTGGCGTGCCGTACGAGGCGCATGTGATGAGTGCTCACCGTACACCCGAAGCGGTTGCCCGCTATGCGACCAACGCCATCGAACGAGGGTTGCGTGTGATTATCGCGGCTGCTGGCGGAGCGGCCCATCTGGCGGGCGTGGTGGCAGCGCATACCACGCTGCCGGTGATCGGGCTTCCCGTTCCCACGCCGGAACTCGGCGGGCTGGACTCGTTGTTGTCCACCGTCCAGATGCCGGGGGATGTCCCAGTGGTCAGTGTGGCGGTAGGGATGGGCGGCCCGCGAAACGCGGGTTTGTTCGCCGTGCAGATCCTGGCGATTGCCGATCCGACGCTGGCCGATAAGTTGGTGAATTTCAAAGGCAAATTGGCCGAGTCGATCGCGGCTAAGGATGCCAAGTTCCAGGAAACGCTGGCTGCCGGTTAGGTCTTTCATGACGAGGACTCGCCCTTTTTTTTGAAAGAAGAAATCCATGCAGACTCGCACGACCAAAATTTGCCTTATCGGTTTGACCGTCGTTTGTCTCTCTGCATTTTCGCCCCGGTTCTTGATGGGCGATGTCAAGAACGTCATCCTGATGATTGGGGACGGCGCGGGGTATAACCATTGGATTGCAGCCAGCATGTACCAAGGGCGTTGGGATGCGGAAAGCAGCCAGAGCACCCAGGTGTATGATGGCGACGATTGGATCGAAGTGGGCTGCAGTACGCACCCGTTGAATCTATCGGATACTCCGCAGAAGACTGACGTCCAAGATCGGCAATTGATCTACGCTCCGGCCCGGGCATGGGATCGTCAAACGGGCTACGATTGGCTGAACCGCATGTTTACTGATTCGGCGGCTGCGGGTACGGCTTTGGCGACGGGCGTCAAGACGTACAACAACGCCATCAACTGGAGCGATTTGGACCGTCCCATCCTGCCAACGATCGCCCACATCGCCGCACAATCCGGGCGGTCGGCGGGCGTCGTTGCCAGCGTCCAATGGTCGCATGCGACCCCCGCAGCAATGGGAGGCGCTCGAGCCGCGAAACGCAGTGACTACGAAGCGATCGCCAACCAGATGATTCGGGACGGCATCCTGGACGTGATCATGGGCGCCGGCCACCCGGACTTTGACGATGACGGACGCCCCGTGACGAACGAACCAACTCACCGCTATGTGGGCGGGAAAGAGACGTGGGAGGCGATCGAAGCGGCTCGGGCGACACCGGACGGCACGTATCACGGACTCAGGCCGGTTTCGACGAACGCCGAGTTCCAATCGCTGCTGTCGGGCAAGACGCCTCGACGAGTCCTAGGAACGGCTCAGGTGGCCAGAACGCTGCAGTATGCGCGAAAAGGCGGGTCGGATGACAAAAACCCGTACGATACGCCCCGGTTGACGAACGTCCCCACGCTGGCGCAGATGACCCAAGGAGCCTTGAATGTACTGGGGCAAAATCCGCGAGGATTATGGCTGATGGTCGAAGGCGGCGCGATCGATTGGGCCGGGCACGGTAACCAGGGCGCTCGGTTGATCGAGGAGCAGATCGAGTTTGTCGAAGCCATCGAAGCGGTGGTGCAATGGATCGAGGCGAATAGCGATTGGGATGAAACGCTGCTGATCCTGACCGCCGATCATGAAACCGGCTTGGTTTGGGGGCCGGATTCTGCCGAAGAAGAACATCGGTTTCAGCCGATTGTGGATCAAGGCGCGGGCCAGATGCCGCTGCTCCGATTCCATTCGAAAGAGCACACCAATTCTTTGGTACCCGTGTTCGCCAGGGGACGCGGCGCCCAGTGGTTCGTGGAACTGGCCGATCGCACCGATCCGGTGCGCGGTCCCTATCTGGACAATACCGATGTTTTTCACGTGATGGCAAGAGCAGTGAGTGGACCAGTCGCAGCACCCGCAGAAGCAAGTCGTTAAACGAAACATGATCGGGAGCAAACCATGACGAAACTGATTATGGCGTTGGACCAAGGCACGACCTCCAGTCGAGCCATCCTGTTCGATCACGATGGCCAGATCGTCGCCGCAGCGCAACAGGAATTCGAGCAGATCCTGCCGCGGCCGGGGATCGTCGAGCACGATCCGGAAGCCATCTGGGAATCGCAATCGGCCGTGGCGCGTCAGGTGCTGCAGAACGCGGCCATCTCTGCCGAGGATATCGCGGCGATCGGCGTCGCCAACCAGCGGGAAACGGCCGTATTTTGGGAACGCGATACGGGCCGCCCGGTCGGCAATGCGATCGTGTGGCAGAGTCGTGTCAGTGCAGGGATCTGCGACCGGCTGAGAGCCGATGGTCTGGAACCGCTGTTCCAGGAAAAGACCGGCCTGGTGATCGACGCCTACTTTTCGGGCTCGAAAATCAAGTATGTTTTGGACCAGAACCCGGGCCTGCGGCAGCGGGCCGCAAAGGGCGAAGTCCTGTTCGGCACGGTCGATTCGTTCCTGATCTGGCGCTTGACCGGGGGGACTCGGCATGTGACCGATTACAGCAACGCCAGCCGCACGCTGCTGTTCAATCTGCACACCTTGGATTGGGATGACCAGTTGCTGGAAATCCTGGATGTGCCGCGCGCGATGTTGCCCGAAGTCCTGCCGTCCAGCGGGCTGTTTGGGGAAACCCAGGCGGATTGGCTGGGACGGAGTATCCCCATCGCCGGTGCGGCTGGTGATCAACAGGCCGCGACGTTCGGCCAAGCCTGCTTTACCGTCGGGTCCGCGAAGAACACCTACGGGACCGGCAGCTTTTTGCTGCTCAACACGGGCGAGCGTCCGACGGTTTCAAAAAACAAGCTATTGACGACGATCGGTTGGGGCATCGATGGGCGGATCACGTACTGCCTGGAGGGCTCCGTGTTCGTCTCGGGTGCGGTTGTCCAGTGGCTCCGCGATGGGCTGGGCCTGATCCAACAATCCTCAGAGATCGAGGCGTTGGCCGCTTCGGTGGAAGACAGCGACGGCGTGGTCATGGTCCCCGCATTCACCGGTCTGGGCGCACCGCACTGGGATGCGTACGCCCGCGGCACGATCCTGGGCATCAGTCGCGGCACCTCAGCCGCTCATCTGGCGCGTGCTGCCCTCGAATCGATGGTCTGGCAGACGCGGGATCTGGTCGAAGCGATGCAGGCCGACGCAGGCATCCCGCTGAACGCACTGCGGGTCGATGGCGGCGCCACAGTCAACAATCTGATGCTGCAAATGCAGGCCGATGTGCTGGGAACGTGCGTCCAGCGACCCGTCGTGGCCGAAACCACCGCCCTGGGAGCGGCCTACCTGGCGGGCTTGGCCGTGGGCTATTGGAACGACCAACAGGAGATCACCCAGCGCTGGGCCCTGGATCGCCAGTTCTCGCCCCAAATGGCCTCGGACGAGCGCGACAGTCGCTACAGACGCTGGAAACGGGCCGTCCAGCGTTCTTTGGCTTGGGAAGAGCCTTGACATCAAGGGGGTCGGGAGTCGTTTTCGGCCGATGATGAACCACTTACAGTCCCGGCGGCCGAGTCGATTTACCGCCGCCTCATCATCTGAAGCCGGAAACCGACTGGCCCGCACAAGCCTGGTACGACTACGTTATCCAACTGGACAGCGGCCCGACGGTCGGCACGGCGGTGATCGATCACCCGGACAATCCACCCACGCTATGGCACAACCTGCTGCCGATCGCGATGGTCAACCCGTGCATCGCGGCTCCG
>SKVE01000173.1 GCA_007129635.1 Planctomycetaceae bacterium | reverse complement strand
CGCGATCATCAGGGCGGTCAATTCGCCGTGAGCCCCCGCAGCAGGCTGCAGGGTGACGGCGGGCAATCCGGCAATCTCGCCCAGCATCTGCTGCAGTTCGAACAGCACCTGCAACAGCCCTTGCAGCGTTTCCTCGTCCTGGTAGGGATGCAGGTTCAACCATCCCGGCAGGGAACTGAGTCGCTCGTTCCGCTTGGGGTTGTACTTCATGGTACACGACCCCAGCGGGTAATAATGGGTATCGACCGACATGTTCAGCGTGGACAGGTTGCTGTAATGCCGCACCACGTCCGGTTCTGCCAGTTCGGGCAACGGTGGCGGCGCCGGGGCCAGGCTATCGGCCGGCAACAGGTCCTGGACGTCTTGTTCCGGCACGTCCAGCGGTGGCAGCACGGTACTGCCGCGGCCGGTTCGGGACAGTTCAAAAATCAGACGCATCGACGTTTGGTTTCTCATCGCTCTCCCTTGACTTGGATGCTCAGATCGCTCGATCGCCACCGGCCAGCACCTTGGCCAATGCGTCGATCTCGGATCGAGTCCGTTTTTCGGTGACCGTCACCAGCAAGGCATCCTGCCAATGCGGGTACCAGCGGCCCAGCGGTACCCCGGCCAGGATGCCGTGCTGGCAACTGTCCCGCAGCAACTGCTGCACCTGGTTCTCCGTATCCCGGACGACGAATTCCTTGAAGGTCGGATGTGCAAAGGCCGGTTCCAGCCGCGGACCCGCCGTGATTTGCTGCCTCGTGTAACGAGCTTTCTGCAGGCACTGCTCGGCGGTCTGGCGCAGGCCTTGCGGACCGAGCACCGACAGGTAGATGGCCGCTCGGATAGCGATCAGTCCCTGGTTGGTGCAGATGTTGCTGGTGGCTTTGTCCCGACGGATGTGCTGTTCCCGAGTCTGCAAGGTCAGCACCCAGCACCGGCGTCCGCGTCGATCGGTCGTCTGACCGGCGATTCGTCCCGGCAACCGCCGTACGAACTGTTCGCGGCAGGCCATGATCCCCAGATACGGTCCACCGAAAATCATCGGGTTACCCAGCGATTGGCCTTCGGCGATGGCGATGTCCGCGCCCAGATCGCCGGGCCGCTTCAGCAGTCCCAGGCTGATCGGGTCGAAGGCCTGGACCAGCAGGGCTCCCGCGTCATGGGCGATGCGGCCGATGGCTTCGACCTGTTCGAGACAACCGAAAAAGTTCGGATGCTGGATCAGAACGCAAGCGGTCCGGTCGTTGACCGCACCGGCCAACGCCTCCAGATCGACGGCGCCGTCGTTGGCCGGGACGGTGACCATTTGCGTGCCCAGGTTGATCAGGTAGGTCTCCAGGATCTGCCGATACTCGGGGTGCACGCTGGCCGGAACGACCACGTTCCCATCCCGTCGAGTGGCGCTTAAACACATCAACACGGCTTCGACGGCAGCGCTGCCGCCGTCGTACAGGCTGGCATTGGATACGTCCATGCCGGTCAACTGGCAGACCATCGTCTGGTATTCGAACATGGCCAGCAGATTGCCCTGACTGACCTCCGGCTGATACGGCGTGTACGAAGTGTAAAACTCGCCTCGCGATGCCAACGCGTCAACGACGGCCGGAATGAAATGATCGTAGCTGCCGCCGCCAAGAAAACAGATCTTGTCCTCGGCGGAACCATTGCTGGCAGCCAAGGCCGACATGTGGCGGCTCAGTTCCAACTCGCCCATCGCAGGCGGAAGATCCAACGGCCGATCCAGACGCAACTGGGGAGGGATGCATGCGAACAGATCGTCGATCGACCCCACCCCGATGGCTTCGAGCATCTGCTGCACATCTTCCGGCGTGTTGAACAGGTACGACATCCCTGGTGCTATCCTTCTTCGGAACATTGCTTCTGATACGTGGGGTAATCCATTAATTTAGCCAGGCTGGCTTCGTCCGTCAGCCTGACCTTGATGATCCAGCCCTGATCGTAGGGGTCTTCCCCCAAAGTTTCTAACCGATCGGGCAGTGCCGAGTTCACGGCGATGATCTCGCCGTCCACCGGGCTGTACATCGGGCTGACCGCCTTGACCGATTCGACTTCGCCAAACTCGTCCCCGGCCGCAACTTCTCGCCCGACCTCGGGCAATTCCATAAACACCAGGTCGGTCAGTTGCTGGACCGCGAACGCCGAGATGCCGATGGTCGCGACTTTCCCGCCCTCGTCTTCCGTCACTCGTACCCATTCGTGCGACGAGCTGTACAACAGATTTTCTTCGTTCACAGTAATCCTTCCTTCTGCATGATGGTGATTCGACAAGTGTCTTTAACCAGTGGGTCTCTTGTAGAACGGCAACGGGACGACGCGCGCCGCGAGAGGGCGACCTCGAACGTCCACCACTAGAGGCGTGTCGGGGTCGCTGGCCGATAGGGGGACGTAGGCCATGGCGACGGGTTTTTGGAGTGTCGGCGAGAAGGTGCCGCTGGTGACCTGGCCCACCGGTTGTCCGTCCCGTAGGACCTGATCATGCTCGCGAGCGACCCGGCGACCCGTCAATTCCAATCCCACTCGCACCAGCGATCGCGGTTGGTCTTTGAGCCGGACCAGCGCGTCGCGTCCCGGGAACGAGCGGTCTTTCAGGTTGACGGCGAAACCCAGTCCCGCTTGGTAGGGATCGATCTGCTCGGACAATTCGTGGCCGTACAGCGGCATGCCCGCTTCCAGCCGAAGCGTGTCGCGAGTGCCTAGTCCGGCGGCCGTGATCCCCGCATCACGCCCAGCGCGGAACAGGTTCTTCCAGACGTCCACCGCGTCCTCGGCACGGACGATCAACTCGAAACCGTCCTCGCCCGTGTACCCGGTGCGCGACACCGTACACGGCCGCCCGAACTGTTCGGTGACCACGCCGTGATAATATCCCAGATCGCCCACCTTGGCTGGGACCAACCCGGCAACGATCGGCACTGCGGCGGGGCCCTGGACCGAGATCATCGCGGTCTGCTCCGTCCGATCTTGCATCTGGACGTCGCCTGCCATTGCCAGGGGCTGTTCCAGCCAACGGACGATCTTCTGCCGGTTGCTGGCATTGACGACCATCAGATGATACTGGCGGCCACTGGGCGTTTGGAAATGGTAGACCAGCACGTCGTCCAGGATTCCGCCCTGATCGTTGGTGACCAGCGAATAGCGAATGCGGCCCGGCGTCAGATCGCTGACTCGACGTGTTAGCACGCGGTCCAGCAGCGCGGCAGAATCCGAACCATCGAAACGCAAGCGGGCCATGTGGGATACGTCGAAGACCCCTGCGGCTCGGCGAGTCGCCAGGTGTTCGTCGACAATCGATCGATACTGCACCGGCATCGACCAGCCAGCAAAGTCGACCATCCGAGCGCCCTGGTCGACGTGCCAGTCATGAAGGGGGGTTTTTGCGAGTGGTGGCATGATCCGCGGTTCCTCGATCAGGCACGGCCGTTCCGCCAACAGAGGGAAAGCTGGCGGCGATCGTGAAAACCGCTATTGTAACTCGGCAGCTCGCTTTGGGAATGACGGATCAGCGATCCATACGCGGCTGGTCGAATGGACGGTCAATATCGACCGTGGTACCCCGGCGTGGCTTCACTAGCCGTGCGACTCGGATCGACCCGGGATCGGTCGGCTTTGCCTTTGCTCTCGACGAACAACAGCGCATCGACTCGGGCGGATGTCGGCAGCGGCACACCCGGAATGGTGGGAATCGGCAACCCGAGCGGTCCGGTCCGTTCGCCGGTCGGGGTCGCGACGACGCCGCAACCCAGCAGCAAAACTTGATTCGTGGGCCAGCGGAATCGTTCGTGCAACCGCCAACTGACGACCTGCGGTACCTGGATCTGGACGCGCTGCATCCCGCCTGCCATCGAGGGGACGTCGACCGCGACGGGTACCAGTTTTTCGATCTGGTCGATCTGGCACTTGATTACCGCGTCGATGGAGTTGCCGTCCAACGAGATCAGCGGGCTGAACTGCAGCGAATAGCCTTCCTGCATCTGGCTCATCTCCATGTCGTGGCCGGGCCAGACGTCGTGCCGCATGCGAACCGAGCGGATATAGTTTTTGGGCGTCAGGTTCGAGATCGTGTGCGATTGCCCATTGTGCACGACCATGCTAGGCGAATTCAGCTCGCGGAAATCCGTGCGTTTTCGCAATTGGCCGATCAACACGGCTGCGTTCTCTTTCGACAGCAACCAGGCCTCGACCCCCGGCGCCTGGACGTCAACCGGCCTCAGCAACGGTAACGCGGCGGTCCGCCAGTTGGGGTTGCCGACGCTGACCAAACGCAACTGGAAGGTGTGCGCATCGGCTTGGCTGCTGACGAAGCGGTCGACGATGTCCAGCACCAACCGCTGCATCTCCGGAGTATGATAGACCTGCAAGCGGTCTCGACTGGCGCTCAAGATCCCCAGCGGCTGCGAGAACCAGACTTCGGTGCCCGTTTCCCGTAGGATCCAATCGACCACCGCCTGTTCCGGCCGTTCGGTCGAGGTGACTCGGGACGTATAGGGGCTGATGTCGTATTCCCGCCAAACCTGGCCCTGGTCGTTGGGTAAGGTACCCGAGCCCCGGTCCACCTGGGTGACGGTCGAATGGATCGAGGCTCCATCGTTCATGGCGGTGCGGATGGGAGCTTCTCGTTCCGTGGCGCGGCGCCAGTCGCCGTCGTCGCCACCGGCTTGTACCGTCAAGAAACCGACGACCATGGCCATCCACGTCGCGGTGGGTGAAATTCGCATCAACATTTCAAGCCTCCCTGCTTAAAACGATCGATTGGAGCAGTCGATCCGCGCGATCAGCATCCTTGCGGCGGACCCGAATGCCGAGAGTATACGTCGCACCAGCGAACGTGGCAAGACAGATCAGCCTTCATTCAAAAGGTGCCACCCATCTATCAGCTTAACATCGCGTACTGATATATGGGGGGCATCTATCGCTCCTTATCGTCCTATTTAATCCGCCGTTGCTTCAATCCGGGGGCGATTTGCACTGGTCGCGAGGTGAAGAGGGGGCAACCCGCTTACATCGGCCACCCGATTTAATTAGACCGCGTCTGGCTCATCCAAAAAATGGGGCGTGAAAGAGAAACCCTCCAATGGCGAACGAGCAACGGCCCTGATTCAGTCCCCTGCATGCCATCTAGCCGGCTGTGATAGAAAAGCATTCACGAACCAGTCGTTGACCCGAGCGATGACGTTTGCCGCTGCGTTGCGCATCAGCAGGCATCGCACTGGGCGAACCGGCACAAGTGCTGCGGCCAAAGTATCGCTTGTAATCCCACACCAAGTCGCGCCACATCCAGGCCTCGATGCCCAACTCGCCCAAAATGCCTCGCAGTCTCTCCGGCACCTTGGCTACCTGACCTTTCAAACGTTGCTCGGCCGTCCATTCCAACAAAGCCAGATACTGCTGCCAATCCAGGCCCAAAAAGCCCTTGTCGCTGGCACGCACCCCCTGTCGATGAACTTCGGGATCGTCCGCCATTTTGCGTGCTGCCTGCGTCAAGGGCGCCAACCAGCGATCCCGCAAGATCCGTTTTCTGGTGGGATTTTGCCGCTTGGCCCGCCGCTGCTGCTTTCGATCAGCTCGTCCCGCCAAAAATGCCTTGCGTACACAACGCTGAATTGCATGTACCATGCAAACCTCGTCCGCACCTATAAAATTTCTGTAATTTTGCGGACGTCGGTCGTTCAAGTCATGGAGATCAGCAGCATGGCGACGGCCAGCAGGACGAGCAATAGACCGGCGGCCAAGTCGTTTTCCAGTGATCGAGTCATGCGATCGAGCCATTGCACAAGGCGTGGAACGACGGTTTCTTCCAAAGCTTGCTGCAGTCGCCGCGAGCGTTGAGGCAACTGGACAGCGGTGACCCGATACCGGCGTCGCCGTAGCCGATAAATCGTGGCGATCAAGGGGATCACGAGATCGCCCTCTGGGATGCGGAACGCGGCCAACATGACGGTGACGTTGGTTGGTAGGATGCGGGCTACCAAGATGACCGTCCCGGCCAGGGCAACCGCGATCAGTATCGGCCAGACAGCGATCCACAGGTCCGAAGGCGCCAGCGTGGTCCAAGCCGGATTGACCAGCGTTTGCCAGCGCATGACGAAGAACCCGGCGACAACGGTCATCGACAGACCGCCCCAAGGGATCACCATCCCGGGACTCAATCGACCATGGCCCGCGTGTCGTCCCGGCCAGACCAACCACAAGTAACGCGATACCAGCAGGGTGGTCGTTACACTGGTCAGGGGCAGCAGCCACGCCAGCGCTTCGTTCCATGATTCGAGGTTGGCCGTCGAGTACTTCAAGGCTGTCTTGGCGGCAAAACCCATGGTTCCCGGCAACCCGGCCAGCGAAAGGGCAGTCAGGACCAGGCCTGCGGTGATCAGATATCGGGCTGTGGCGGACGGCATTCTGGTCCCCGCAATGCCGACACCAAAAAACAAGGCCGCTTTGGCCACCCCATGATGGACCACCCACACCAGCAACGCCGAGCCGATCACGGGCCACGCCTGGGGCTTGACCAGCGCCGCACCCAAACACACGGTCACCAAGCCCATCTGGCTGACGCTGGAGTAGGCCAGCACGGCTTTGGGATTCCGCTGAGTCATTCCGATCAGGGCTGCCAGCAGACAAGTCAGCAGTCCGAGGACCAGACAAATGTCGCTCCAGGTCGGCAAGGCGATCATTCCCAACGGCAACACACGCAAACAGCCCAGCAAACCGGTCTTGATCATCGCCCCGCTCAACACTGCACTGGCCGGTGTCGGAGCAGCCGGATGGGCCATAGGCAGCCAGCCGTGCAGCGGCATCACGCCCAGCTTGATTCCGAAACCGGCCAGCAACAGGCCGAGCACGACATCGCGCAGCGGCGATAATGCCAACTTGCTTGACAGGTCGCTAAACACCAGGGTACCGGTCTCGTGGAACGCCATGACCAGCCCCATGAACAGCAGCATCTCGCCGCCGATGGTCATCATCAGATACACGCGTCCGGCTCGAGTACTGGCGGCACGATGGTCGTGAATAATCAGCCCGTAAGCTGCTAGGCTCATCAGCGTAAAGAACGCCAGGAAACTGGCCCCATCCTGTGCCACGGTAACGCCCAGATTCCCCGCCATCGTCAACAGGAAGAAGAATTGGAATACGTGCCGACGCGCGTCGTTCGCCAGATACGCGCTGGCGTACCAGCCGGCAGCCAACCACAGGGCGGCGGTCACTCCCAGAAACACGCGGCCCACTGCATCGACCCCCAAGCGTGAATCCAGCAGCAGCCAAGGAACCTCGATCTGAAACGGTGGGACCAGGGCCAACAATACACCAGGGAACGCCGCCCAGGCGATCAACCGAGCCAGAATTGGCGAGTCGGCGCGCGTGACAACGACCGCCGCCAGCAACAGGGGTACGACCAACATTGTCCACAACAGGATCTGGTTCACGGTGCGTACTCCTGCAAGACAATCAGCTTTGCCCAGTCCAATGCACTGATCGGCAGTCCGGCCAGCACGCCCAACAGCAGCGTCAAGACGGCCGTAATCAACGGCGGGAACAGCAGGGCGGGTGAGGTTTCGAACCATCCGCGCGGACGCTCATCCGGCCAAGCGTCCGGCGGCGAAGCAAACCAAGCGGCATAGATCAGCGGCAGGAAGTAGATTGCGTTCAGCACGCTGCTGGCCACCAGCACGCCGATCACCCACCATTGATCCGCTTGGGCAGCGCCGATCCCGAGGTACCATTTGGAGACAAAGCCGGCGGTTGGGGGGATCCCGATCATTCCCAGTGCCGCGATGGTGAATGCGGCCATCGTCACGGGCATGCGACGTCCACTGCCACGCATCTGATCGACCTTCTTCACCCCCAGCGTTTCGGCCAAGTTCCCGGCAGCAAAGAACAAAGTGATCTTCATCACGCCCTGATGCACCAGATGCACAATCCCACCGGTGGTCGCCAGCGGCCCTGCGATTGCCGTACCCAGCACGATGTACGATACTTGGCTGATCGTCGAAAAGGCCAACCGCCGCTTGAGATCTTCCTGGTACACTGCGCGCAACGACCCGTACAGGATCGTCACGGCCGCAACCAACGCCAACGGAATCATCACGCCCAGTTGCCTACAGAACTCGGCACCATACACATCGTACACGATCCGCACGATCCCGAACGCTCCCGCCTTGACCACCGCCACGGCATGCAGCAGCGCGCTGACCGGCGCCGGTGCGACCATGGCTTGGGGCAACCAGACGTGCAAGGGCACCAACGCAGCCTTGACCCCAAAACCCACGATCAGCATGGCAAAGATCAAACGCAAACTGCCGTACAACGCCGGATCGGTTTGAGCGAGGCTACCAGTCGCGGAGAATTCCACGGGTCCGACCAACGTTTGCAGCCAGACCACGGCCAGCAGCAGGATCGCCCCGCCGGTCAGCGCGAACAGCAGGTACAGTCGCCCGGCGCGCAGCGACTCCGGTGTGCCTCGATGGATCACCAACGGGTACGTCGTCAGCGTCAGCATCTCGTAGAATATCAAGAACGTCAACAGATTGCTCGCCAACGCCAGGCCCGTCGTGGCCGTGACGCACAGACTGAAGAATCCGAAAAATCGGCGGCGATGAGGGGAATCTTCCAAGTAACCGATGGCGTAGATGGTCGTCAGTAACCAGAGCACTGCCGCGAGGGAAACGAACAGCAGCGAGAGCGCATCGGCGTGCAGGGCGAAATCCAGGCCCTCGACCAGCCCGTAACGAACCTGGTAGTCCTGGTTGATAGAAACGCCCCATAACATGAACGCTACCAGCAGGATTTTGACCACCGCCCCTGCCAGGTTTAACGCGGTACGAAGCTTTATCTGCTGTTCGCCCAGAAAAAAAATGATGCTGCCGGGGATCAGCGAGCTGGCGATGACCAACAGTGGCAGCCATTGATGGATGGTCATGGTGCAACCTCCCGAGCAGCAATCGGCGGTGCCCCGATCTCAAGCAGTCGGATGGGTTCGGTCGTCACAATGCCCCCTACGATCACGGCCATCGCCAGCACCAACGGCGCCCACCGCATCATCCGAGGGACCGGAGCGACCTCCGGCATCGGCACGGCCGACGAAAGCGAAACGCCGATGATCCGAAACACGTAGACGGCGGCCAGCAACCCGCCCAGCACGATCACGGCGGCCACCTCCCAGCGTCCATGGCCGATCGCTGCGTTCAGCAGCAGCCACTTGGCGATAAATCCCGCACTGGGCGGCAACCCCATCAGACTGACTCCTGCCAGGGCCAAGGTAAAGATCAATTTGGGCTCGCGACGTCCAATGCCCTCCCAGCGATCCAGATGATCGCTGCCCACCATATACATCAGCGAACCGGCGACCATAAACGCAGCAGCTTTCGCGGAAGCATGCGCGAAAGCAAGATACGCCGCGCCGCGCCATGCCAACATCCCCATCGGCTCGCAAGCCAGCCCGAACACCAGGAACAAATAACCGACTTGAGCCACCGTCGAGTAGGCGATCATCAATTTGACTCGCTGTTGTCGGATCGCTTGGATCGAGCCCCACAGGATCGCCGCTGAGCCTAGAACGCTGAGCATCCATCCGGCGGATGCCGGCATGACGGGATGGAAGACGTAGAACCACAGTCTCAAGATCACGAAGAACGAAGCTTTCAACACGAGCCCGGACAACAACCCACTGACCGGCGCCGGAGCGTTCGCGTGGGCCGCGGGCAGCCAGAAGTGCAGCGGGAAAAGCGCCGTTTTCAGCAGCAGCCCGATGATCATCAGCGATGCAGCACACCACGTCAGCACATCGGGCTGAACCGTTTCTGCCAACAGATGCCAACTGACGGTTCCATACGTGCTGTACAACAAGGCGACTCCCAGCAGATAGAACAGGGACCCCATCAGCGCGGCGAACAAGTACCGGATCGCGGCCACCAGCGCCTGGGCCTTTCCCGCCAGGCCGATCAGTGCCACGGCGCTGATCGTAATCAATTCCAAGGTGACGTACAGATTGAACACGTCCGCAGACAAGAACAGTGCATTCAGCGCCGACCAAAGAATTAGCCACAACGGCCAGAACGTCTGGATGCTCGGCTGCGACGACGATCGGCGCGGATCTCGCTGCAAGGAAGAAAAATAGGCGGCTGCGTAACAGGTGGATGTAACGCCGACCAGGGTGGTCATGATCAGCATCAGCGCGCTGATGCCATCCGCGTATAAGGGAATTCCCAACGGCGCTTCCCAGCCACCCAACGGGACCTGCACCGGCCCCGATTGAAGAATCGATCGAGTCAACGAAAAGGTCAGTCCCGTTTGGAGCATCGCAACGGCCACTCCCCATGCAGCGACGAAGCGGGTGGCCGTCACATAGACCACGATCGCTGCTGCCAGCGGCACCATAATCAGACCTGTCATCGCCCATTCGGCATCCATCGGCGTTCCTCTAATGCTCCATTTGGTCGGGCAGTTCCGTCAAACCGGTTTGATGGTGCAGGCGGCGGATCAGCGCCAGCATCAGTGCGGTAGCACTGACAGCCACAACGATACCCGTCAGGACCATGGCATGCGGTATTGGATCGGGTGCGCCCGACGGCGTCCGGGCGGCCAGGGCGATCATCACCAAAAACACCCCTGCGCCCATCAGATTCACCGCCATCACTTTGCGAATCAGATGGCGACAGAACACCGTCCCGTAGAACCCGATCCCGAACAGGACGACACCGCAGATCGCATACAGGGTCGGGTACGTCATGAAACTCCCTCGTCAGACATTTGTTCGGACATGATGTGACGGCAACGGAGTCGGCCGCCCAAGAACAAAGCGATCAAGGCAGCGGCGATCGACAGTCCGCTGGGAGCCTCGATGATCAAGATCAACCACTTGGCGTACGCTGGGGGATATTCGAGGAACACGCCTTCCAGCAGCATGTCCCCCAGTCCGACGACCATGAAGGTCGTCAATCCCATCGTCAATAACACACGTTCGCCCCACGGTGGTACTTTTCTGGTCCAGTCGACTCCTGCAAGCAACAACAACACGCCCGCCGAGCCTAAGACGGCACCCGCTTGGAATGCGCCGCCGGGTGCGTGCCCCCCGACCCACAGCAAGTATCCGGAAACCAGTATCATCAGCGGCGTCAATAGACGGACCAGTCCACGCAGCACCGGATTCTGCGTCTCGCTTATCTGTCCAACCCCCGTCGACCAGCCGCCGACCAGCACCATCGCGGCCAGGACAGCCAACCACAACACCGTGACCTCCAGCAGCGTGTCGTAAGCGCGGTAATTCAACAACACGCTCGTCACCGGATTGCTGACACCGCTCCGCTCCAACTCGGCCGCTGCCGCGTCGGCCAGTCCCGCAGACTGGGCAGGCAACGTCCAGATCGCGTAACTGACGATGCCGACCAGTGCAGCGATCAACACGCCGCCGATCGTCATCGATGTGATTCCTTGCCAAGCACCCTTCACTGCGGATCCTCCTCCGACTCGGAATGCTTCGGCTGCGATGTCGCTGCCACAGCGGTCAACAGCAACGCGCCGGTCAATCCGGCGCCGATGGCCGCTTCGGCCAGGGCGATGTCGGGAGCTTCCAGCCGAGCCCAGATCAGGGCTAGCAGCAGGCCCAGGATGATGAACATCACGACAGACTTGAACAGATCCGTCGAAATCAACGTCTGGATGGCCAGCCAGATCAGGGTGCCGCAAAACAACCCATCCAAGATCCACAATGCGACGGTCATGCCCCACTCCTCGACCGCTGGCCGTCCTGCAGAGTTGCGCGGGCGATCAGATAACAGGCAGCCGCGCCCGACAACGCCACCAACAACCAGATGATGATCAGCTTGACCCCTTCGAAAAACGAATCAGCTTGCAACAACAATCCCAGAATGACGAATCCCAGGCCGACATTGTCCGCTTTGGTTGCCGCATGCAGACGGGTGAAGGTATCCGGAAAACGCAGCATCCCCAAGCTACCCGCCACGAAAAAACAGGCGCCGACGACAACCAGCACCACCGTGATCCCATCCCAAAACGTCATCGATTGGACTCCTTGTCGAGTTCGCCGCCATATCTGGTGAAGGCCACGACGGCCACCGCGGCCAGCAACCCGAATACCAGAGCCACATCGATCAGCGCCGGCCGATCCAAAGCGCGCGCCACTAACAGCAAAATGCACACCGACGTGGTACCCATCAACTGAGCTGCCGACATCCGGTCGCTGGTAGACGGCCCGATCGCTACACGCACCAGTCCCGCCCACAACGCGGCTAGCAACAACACAGCAGATCCTAACAAGACGGCGGTCATGCGTTCCTCCCTGCCGCCCGCCTCGCTGCCGGTTGTTCGTCCAGTGCCGATTCGACGCCAAACAGAACCGACACCACCCGCTCTAATTCGCCCAGTCGCTGGTGGACCGGCTGGCCCATATCCAAGACGTGGATCAGCAGTCGATCGTCGCGCATTCGCATGCTGACCGTTCCCGGACACAAGCTGATCGCATTGGCAAAAAACACCCGTGCGGTGCCCCGCGGCAAGCGGAGCCGGTACTCGATGATCCCCGGTTCGATCGGCAGCCCAGGATGAACAGCACGCCATGCGACGTCGAAGCCACCCTCGATCGACGATCGACCGAAATACCACACAAAACGCGGGATTCCTCGCAGGGTCCACCGCCAAGCCGACGGCGGCGCCAGCCACGTGGAAATGGCGGCTGCAGCCAGAACGGTCGGCAAGCCGACCAGCCACGAAGCCGGATCGCCTTCGCTGATCAGCCACCAGAGCACCGCCCAAGCAAGTGAATAGAAGACCAGCCGACCGGCCATCCATCCACGAGCCGGTTCGAATTCGCGTCGCGACTTGGTCATCGTAAACTACCGCTCGTTATCCAGAGTAATCGTTGGTTGACGTTAACGCTGAGCAACCACCAACCTCAGCCATTCAGCCAGAGAAGAATCTTCGATAAAACGCGTAGTGATAAAGGAAAGCTCATCGGTTTGCAAGCGGCAAACAGCGGCAAATCACACCAGATTACTGGAGCTATTTCTCTGCTAGTGGCTGGCCAAGGTGACTTGGGAGTGAACGAGGCACTGCTCAGCGGAATCGCATGCATTTGCGCCAATGTGCGATCCGGGATCATTTCCGTTTGGGCTATCGACGATCCAGCTCAACATCTGCCAGACTCTTGAGGTTCCAGTTCACGAAGAACAGCCCGTTACGGTTCATGAACACCGTCCCGACGTGATGCGCGTCGATCTGGACCGTCCTGCCGGAATAGTAGCGAGCCATCACGTCCATCTCTGGCAGCAGTACGAACGTTTGGTCGCTGCCCCATGTCCGGCCGTCGTCCCGGGAAACATTGTACCTGATACCCCTGTTCTGGTGGCCTACGCCCCACGTTACCAGGACACGGCCGTCGGCGAGTGGCGTGAGATATCGCCCTTCGAAGTCCTGGTCCTGCGTGTCGTAGGGCACCGGAAAACCCTCGACCACGGTCCAGGTCCGCCCGTCATCGGAGGAATGGAGTGTTTCGCGACCCATCGCCAGCAACGTCCCTTTGGCCGTTCGGATCATCTGCTGAAACGCGGGATCAGCGGCCGGATCCGCGGCCGGATCGCTGGCTGGGCTACTTATCGGAAAGTCCTGCAACTGCCTGGTTTGGGGGTCGAACAGCCGTGGGATACCGCTCCGCAAAGGCAACAGCCAGCGACCGTCCTTCCAGGGCAAGACGTTGTGACGGATCGCGCCTAAGTGCTTGCCGTCGACCGGCCCGATGATCTGCTGATCGCTCCAGGTACGGCCGCCGTCAGTACTCATCGTGTACAACAACACCCGCTCGTAGTAGCCACCGTCCTGTTTCGCATCGGCGATGAAATCCCAAGTCACCAGAATTCGTCCATCTGGCAGCACGCTGGCGGTCCCGGGGTAGACTTCGAATCGCTGCAGCGACTCACGAATCCCTTGCGGACGCTTCGCGGTGGGTGGGATCGCTTCGGGCTTCGTCCACGAGGCTCCACGATCCGTCGAACGCGTGCACATCAGGACGTTTATCCCTTGGTAGACGACCAGCAAGTCGCCCTGATCCGTCCGGCAGATCGACGGGTGGATATGCCCGGTCAGTCGCGCGTCGAGAATAGCGACCGGCTCCTGACCGAACACCGGTCGGGCAAGGTCGCACGGGACAACAAGGAACCAGAGTCCGATGACCAGAGCAAGCATGCAGGTTTTCATCGTGCGACCTTTCTAGAAGGATATCATCGAGCGGTATCGAGAGCCAGGGTGAGGTGGTTCTTCAAAGCTGGACCAGGGTCCAAGATAGATCAAGAGGGACTTTTCTGCTAGATTGGAGCTACGAAGATCTGGCGTATGCTGGACAGTGGCGGGACAGGCCGAGAACGGAATAGGTCCGGCGTTACACCTGTGCCCAAGCTGCGTAGGCAGCGTGCGGTTGGTTGTTCCCGGCGCCAAGGTGGGTCTTGTGTCATACAGAGTGCCATGACGTTTTTGGGACGAGCCGATGAGAACCGAAAGACGAAAGATGCTGGCTGGTGAGCTGTACGAGGCGTTCGACCCCGAATTAGTTCAAGCCAGGGAACGGGCCAGCGATCTCTGCCGCGAATTAAATGCCACTCGTGAGCAAGAGCAGGAAACACGTCGTCGCATCTTGATGGAGCTGTTCGGAAGCGGTGGCGATTCGGTCTGGATGCAGCCTCCGTTCTTTTGTGATTACGGCAGCAACATCTATCTGGGCGAGCGTGTCTACTTCAATTTCAATTGCATTGTTCTGGACGTGTGCGAGGTGCAAATCGGAGACTACACGTTCTTCGGACCCGCCGTGCAGCTTTACGCCGCCAGCCACCCGATGAACGCCAGACTTCGACGTACCCACGAGTTTGGTCGCCCAATCCAGATTGGTTGCGACGTTTGGGTCGGCGGTGGAGCCATCATCTGTCCCGGTGTCACTATCGGCTCGAAGACCGTCATCGGCGCCGGAAGCGTCGTCACCAAGGACATCCCCGCGGAAGTGTTCGCCGCGGGGAATCCGTGTCGCATCTCGCCACCACCGATCAACATGACCAGCGGCGTCTTCTTGAACGCGGCGAGATAGGCATCGACGATCTTCTTCTGAGTTTCAAGCGCGGGCATCGGGGCGTTGGAGGATTGGCTCATGTGCCATTCGCCCCACCATCCGACCGTCCCCAAGTCGATGTGTTCGATATCCGGATGACCATCGTAACGGTTTCCCAAACGGCGGATGAAATCCAGATGGGCAGCCAGCGTCGGCGGATCATCCAGCACCGGCACTTCCAACTCGGGTCCGCTACCATACCGGGTGGTGACAACCTTTCCTCCGATCTCCGTCAGCCACTTGGGATGGTATGGTTGACGTGGATAAGTCGAGTTGCACATGACTCGAAAGGCCAAAGTTTGACCCGCCTCCCGGGTTTCTTTCAGGATGCCATCCAGGAAAGCGCCGTCGATTTCGCCCGGCTGTGGCTCCAGCGTACCCCATCCCCAGCGGGCGTAGTGGACGGTGGACGGAATCCAGGACGGCAGGTTCTTGTCATGCGTCTTGGTTCGATGAAACGTCTGCCAGCCCATGCCGGGATTGGCAAGGATCTCGTCGGTCTCTTCGGGGGCAACGACCACCGGCTGACCGCAGGCCGTGTCGGCTACCAGACCTACCAGGATGACTGCGATGCTGATGCGGATCATTGGTTACTCCTTCAGGTTGTAGTTTTTGCTTCCACGCCCGCACGTAGTCGAAGCTGAATGTCGAGGGCAAATCGTCGTCGTCGTGGCCCCAGTCCAACCCGTAGACGTGGTAGTCATCGGCTGCCGAGATCCCCCTCGCACGGCAGGATGTTGCAGGTCGCGGTCCCGGTATCAAACTGCAGTTCGACACTGCCCGCGTCAAGCTGGCGGATCACGTCGGCAATGCGTTGATCGACCGACGAATGATCCGTGCCGTCACGGGTGACGAATTCCTCGACAACGGCCCGCAGCACCGTAGACGACAGTTGCCTGTGTGGGATGCGCATGCCATCAGTGTACTGTACGACAGGGGCGAGGCGAAATGATGGGTGTGCTGCGGACGGCCAGAAGCCGCGTTCAACACCTCCTTCTCGTAAACCCCGCAAGATCACCCAGCCACCACCGCGGATTTGTAAAAACTGGGGTTCGTGAGCGAAAATAAGCTTGCTCAGCCCATCGGTTCAGATCGCCGGTTTTTTACAAAATGGCTCCGCGAGTCAGCCGGTGAGCAAGACGCTGGCGAAGAAAAAGGTGAGGCGACTGCCCCGCCGTTGGCCGTGGCTCCGTTTGATGCGGCGGCAGCCAAAGGGCATCAAGAGGCTTGGGCCAAACACCTGGGCGTGCCGGTGAAAATGACCAATAGCATCGGCATGAAAATGGTGCTGATTCCGGCGGGCGTATTCCAGATGGGCTCGCCGGAGAGCGATTCGATCGCAAATCCCGACGAGAAGCCGCAGCACACGGTACGGATCACCAAGCCGTTTCATCTGGGCGCGACGGACGTGAACGCGTGGGCTTTGTACGACATGCACGGGAGGCTGATGTAGCGTAGCCCTCCACGAAGGTCGAAGCGGTACTTGTGCGTAGCCGAGCGCCGATTCGCTGCTACACATAATCCCGCAAAACCACCCGCTCAGCCGCGTCCAGAACGGGCGTCTGGCTGGGCGTCGGCTGGAACCCCGGAGCCGTGTTGCGTCCCGCTGTGTCCTTCGACGGCCGGACGATTCTGTTTGCCTATACGGAAGCGCTGGGCGAGAAATCGGCTGGTCGGCGCCGCAGTGGCCCTCGCCCACTTACAGCACGGACCGTTGCCGGCCAGTTCGCCCCCCGTGCTGCGAAACGGACGGAGTTTCTGGGCGAAAGACATTCCGGCGTCCAGTTGACCGCCGAGGAACGCCGCCGCATCATCGTTTGGCTGGACGCCAATTCCGAGTTCTACGGTGCGTACGAAGCCACCGACGCGCAATCCCGAGGCGAAATCGTCCACCCATCGCTGCCATGAGCGTCGCCGAGGTCTTGGACGGGCGACCATGAACAGGCCGCGTTGACTAGCCGCCGGTTCTGGATGTAACCGGCGGCTAGCGGCTTTGAATTCGCCCTTCTTCAAGTTCACAAGGACGAAACAACACAAAGTTTGGCTGTTTGACGTTCGTGACCCAGTCGCCGCGCGGATGGCCGCGATGGGCAGCACGTGGTGGACTCGCGATGAAGCCATCACCGCCGCCGCACGCCATCTGGGCTTCCGTCGCACTGGCAAAAACATCCAGGAAGCATTCAAATTAGCTATCCGGACCGCACTCCGCCGCGGTGTGCTGGAACGCGATGGTTCGCAATACATCCGGAAAACGCGTCCGAGGTAGCCATGTCCAGCGTCGACGATTCTGTACCCGTGATTTTGAATTACTTCGTGGACGAATCGGGCGATCCTACCCTATTCGCTCGACGCCGACGGTCGATTGTCGGCCAAAAGGGGTGCTCGAACTACTTCATGCTCGGCAAACTGGAGGTTGACGACCCGGATCGCCTGCATCAGGAATTGGAAACGCTCCGCAGCGAATTGCTGACGGATCCGTACTTCCGAAATGTGCCCTCGATGCAGCCGGCGGAAGAGAAAACGGCGGTCATGTTCCACGCCAAGGACGATCTGCCCGAAGTGCGATACCGCGTGCTGAAACTGCTTGCCACGCAACCGGTCTCGTTTTACGCGGTCGTCCGCGACAAGCATCGACTGATCGAGCAGGTGCGTGCCCGTAATCAGGCGGATCCGGATTACTGGTATCGCGAAAACGAATTGTACGACGAATTGGTTCAGCATCTGT
>SKVE01000382.1 GCA_007129635.1 Planctomycetaceae bacterium | reverse complement strand
CGGGGACCTCCCATTTTTCCATTTCGCGTCCTTTGGCATCCAAGATCGAGATCTCGCCGCTACGAGTCAGGACGATGCATCGCCCCTCTTCGTTGCGGACAAAGCGCATCCGAGTGAACTTGACGATACCGCTACGTCTGGCATGGGTCTCGCTTTCCTCGACGCTGGTATTGACCGTGCCACCGATGTGGAAGGTCCGCATGGTCAACTGGGTGCCCGGCTCGCCGATACTCTGCGCGGCGATGATCCCCACGGCCATGCCTTCTTCCACCATTGTTCCACTGGACAGGTCCATGCCATAGCAACGACGGCAAACTCCCAGGGCGGCTTCACAGGTCAGCGGACTGCGGACCTGAATCTTCTCCAGACCCAGGTCTTCGATTTTGCGAGCGATATCCACCGTGATCATCTCATTTTCGCGGACGATGACTTCGTCGGTGATCGGATGGACGATATTCTGGCGGCTGACGCGGCCCACGATGGCTTCGGCCAGCTTGACCTCGACCTTCTCCCCTCGGTAGATGACCCCCTTGGTAATCCCTTGCGTCGTACCGCAGTCGTCGCTGGTGACGACCACATTCTGAGCGACGTCGGCCAGTTTTCGTGTCAGATACCCGGAATCTGCTGTCTTCAAGGCCGTATCGGCCAAGCCCTTTCGAGCTCCGTGGGTCGAGCTGAAGTATTCCAGCACACTCAACCCTTCGCGGAAATTTGCCTTGATGGGCGTCTCGATGATCTCCCCCGTCGGTTTGGCCATCAGCCCGCGCATGCCTGCCAACTGGCGGATTTGTTCAATACCGCCACGAGCACCGGAGTGGGCCATGAGGTACACGGGATTGATATACCCGGTGCCGCCACGGTCGTCGGCCTTCATGGCGTCCATCATCTCGCTGGTGATTTTCTCCCGAGCATGCGTCCAGGTATCCAGCACCTGGTTGTAACGTTCCTGTTCGGTGATCACGCCCCGATCGTACAATTTCTTGAACTTCATCACTTGCTTTTCGGCATCGCCGATGTGTCGGACCTTGGTATCCGGGGTCACCAGGTCGTCGGTGGCGAACGACAATCCGCTCAGCGTGCTCTGCTGGAACCCGACAGCATTCATGTCGTCCAACAGGGTAATCGTGGCGCGGCGGCCCAGTCGCTGGTAGCAATCGGAGATCACCGTGGCTAGATCGCCGGAACGCAACGGGATGTTGTAGAAATCCATCCCCTTCGGCAAACTCATGTTATAGATAACCCGTCCGACCGTCGTCTCGATCAATTCCCCCGGTCTTCCCGAATCGTCTTCCATTTTGACGCGTCGATCAGGCGATAACTTGACCTTGATCTTGGCGTGCAATTCGATCTTCTTCAGCGAATAAGCCAGTTCGGCTTCTTCCATCGAAGCGAAAATCATGCCGTCGCCCTTCCGATTGGGAAGCATCACGGTCATGAAATAGCAACCCATCACGATGTCCTGGGAAGGGCTCATGATCGGCTTGCCATTGGCTGGCCCAAAGATGTTATTGGTGGACATCATCAGCGTGTGGGCCTCGACCTGCGCCTCGATCGACAACGGCAGGTGGACCGCCATCTGGTCACCGTCGAAGTCGGCATTGAATCCTCTGCAGACCAGCGGGTGCAGGTGGATGGCATTGCCCTCGACCAGCACGGGCTCAAAGGCCTGGATGCCCATCCGATGCAGCGTCGGTGCCCGATTTAGCAGGACCGGATGGTTCTGGATCACCGATTCCAGGATATCCCAGACCTCCTCGTCCTTACGCTCCAGCATCTTTTTGGCACTCTTAATCGTGTCGGCATGCCCCAGTTCCTTCAACTTGCGAATGATGAAAGGCTGGAACAATTCCAGGGCGATCTTTTTCGGCAGACCGCACTGGTGCAGTTTCAGTTGAGGTCCGACGACGATGACGCTGCGCGCCGAGTAATCGACTCGTTTTCCCAGCAGGTTCTCGCGGAACCGGCCCTGCTTGCCTTTGATCATGTCGGTCAGCGACTTCAGCGGTCGATTACTGCTGCCCAGGACCGGCCGCTTGCAGCGATTGTTGTCGAACAGGGCGTCGACCGACTGCTGCAGCATGCGTTTTTCGTTGCGGATGATCACTTCGGGCGCGTTCAGGTCCACCAGTTTGCGGAGCCGGTTGTTGCGATTGATGATCCGGCGATACAGGTCGTTCAGATCGCTGGTGGCGAAGTTACCGGAATCCAGCAACACCAACGGACGCAGATCGGGCGGGATCACGGGAATGACATCCAACACCATCCACTCGGGCCTGTTGTCGCTGTCACGGATCGATTCGACGATCTTCAGCCGATTGATCAGGTCCTTGCGTTTCTGCTTCGAGTTCGTTTCCATCAACTCGACTCGTAACTCTTCGGACAACTTGACCAGATCCAAGTTGGTCAGCAGTTTTCGGACTGCTTCGGCGCCCATGTCGACCTCGAAAGCGCCTTCGCCCCACTGTTCGCGAGCCGCCCGGTACTCGTCTTCGGTCAGCAGTTGCTTGGCCTCAAGATCCGTCGATCCCGGGTCGATGACGACGTAATCCTGAAAGTAGACCACCTTTTCCATACTGGTGGTCTTCATGTCCAGCAAGTTGCCTAGACGGCTGGGCATCGCTTTGAAGAACAAGATGTGGACCACGGGCGCCGCCAATTCGATATGCCCCATGCGTTTTCGACGCACGCGGGAATGGGTGACCTTGACGCCACAGCGGTCGCAGATCATCCCCTTATACTTCATGCCTCGATACTTGCCGCAACCGCATTCCCAGTCCTTTTCGGGACCAAAAATCCGCTCGCAGAACAGCCCGTCTTTTTCTGGCCGGTAGGTGCGGTAGTTGATCGTTTCGGGCTTCTTGACTTCACCGAAGGACCAACTGCGAATGTCATGCGGTCTGGCCAGGCTGATCTTGACCGACGCGTAATCGTTAATGCGGTCATACGAGCTATCGCTGGTGGTCATATGCCTGCGCTCCTTTCAGGGATGGATTGCAAATCGAACAGCGGTCACCACGGTTTAGATGCGGCGTTTCTCCAACTGCATATTCAAAGCCAAGCCACGGATCTCGTTGGTCAACACATCGAAGCTGGCCGGTGTGCCTGCTTCCAGCGTGTTTTCCCCCTTCACCATGGACTCGTAGATTTTCGTACGTCCTTCCACATCGTCGCTCTTGACGGTCAGTAGTTCTTGCAAGATGAATGCGGCACCGTAGGCTTCCAACGCCCAGACTTCCATCTCGCCGAATCGCTGCCCGCCGAACCGGGCCTTGCCGCCCAGCGGCTGCTGAGTGATCAGGGAATAAGGGCCCGTGCTGCGAGCGTGAACTTTGTCGTCCACCAAATGGTGCAGTTTCAGCATGTAGACGAAACCCACCGTCGTCTCCTGGGAGAACGGCTCGCCGGTCCGACCATCGATCAGTTGGACTTTGCCGTGACGTGGTAGACCCGCCTGGTCCAACGCTTCGTTGATGTCTTCTTCCGAAGCCCCATCGAAGATGGGGGTGACCGCTTGGAAACCCAACTTTGCTCCCGCCCATCCCAGGTGCGTTTCCAGAATCTGGCCCACATTCATACGGCTGGGGACGCCCAGGGGATTGAGCATAATCTGCAACGGGGTTCCGTCAGGCAGGTAGGGCATGTCTTCTACAGGCAGGATCTTGGCGATGACCCCCTTGTTCCCATGCCGCCCGGCCATCTTGTCACCCACCGAGACCACGCGTTTGGTCGCGACGTAAATCTTGACCATCTGCAGGACGCCGCTTCGTAGTTCGTCGCCACGCTTCAGGCTGTTCAGCCGTCGGTCGCGATCGTCGATGGCGTTCTCGACGGCCGACCGATGGTCTTGATGGATGTGCTGCAGTTCTTCAAGTTTGCCCTCCGGCAACTTGTCAGCCAGCGTCGTCAAGCGGAAGTTCTGCGCTTTTTCTACAATGAACTTCAGATCCTGATCTCCACCCAACGGCGTGTTGTCTTCGTCGGTCAGAGATCGGCCGATCGCCTGTTCCATCTCCTCGATCATCGCCTGAAAAGCCTTGGCGATCATCGCGTTGCCCTCCGCCTCAGCCTGCTTCAACTGTTGCTCGAATTCCTTTCGCTCGTCCTCCGATAGGCTCATGCGACGGGAGAACTTCTGGGTATCGATCACGATGCCTTCCAAACCGGAAGGGGCTTCGAGCGAGTCGTTTTTCACGTCCTCGCCGGCACGGCCGAAAATCGCATGCAACAATTTTTCTTCCGGCGTCAGCTCCGTTTTGGATTTGGGCGACACCTTGCCGACCAGGATATCTCCGGGCGTAACCCGAGTGCCGATCAGAACGATGCCCGAATCGTCCAAATTCCGCAGGGCTTTCTCGGAGACGTTAGGGATGTCCCGCGTGAACTCCTCACGCCCCAGTTTCGTCTCGCGGATCTCCACATCGAATTCCTCGATATGGATCGATGTGTACGTGTCGTTCTTGACCAGTTCCTCACTGAGGATGATCGCGTCCTCGAAATTGAATCCATCGAAAGACATGAAGCCGACCAGCACGTTACGCCCCAGCGCCAGTTCGCCCTGGAAGGTCGCGGCGCCGTCCGCCAAGACCTGCCCCTTTTCCACCTGGTCACCGACCTGGACGATCGGCTTCTGGTTTAAGCATGTCCGTTCGTTCAAGCCTCGAAACTTCTTCATCATATACACATCGCCCCCAACCTCGATGCGGTTGGCGTCCACACAACTGACGGTGCCTGGACGACGGGCGGTGACGACCATGCTGCTGTTGCGAGCGACGTACCGTTCCATGCCTGTCGCCACGATAGGCGGTTCGGTGACCAGCAACGGCACGGCTTGCCGCTGCATGTTGGAACCCATCAAGGCTCGGTTTGCATCGTCGTGCTCCAGGAACGGGATCAAACCAGCCGAGACACCAACCATCTGGCTGGGTGCCACATCGATGTAATCCACCTGCTCGGGCAGCACGATCTCGAAGTCGGAACGGTGTCGAGCAATCAGATTGGCGCCGCCGACCAGTTTGCCGTCTTGCACCTCGGAATCGGCCGGAGCCACATACGCATCCGTTTCCTGATCCGCTCGCAGCCAAACGATCTCCTCGGATAATCTGCCCTCGTGGATCTTGCGATAAGGCGTTACCAAAAAACCGTACCCGTCAACAGCGGCGTAGATCGCCAAGCTGGAGATCAGCCCGATATTGGTTCCTTCCGGCGTCTCGATCGGACAAATACGACCGTAGTGAGAGATGTGGACGTCACGTACTTCGAAACCGGCCCGCTTGCGGTTCAATCCTCCCGGGCCCAACGCCGATAACCGCCGCTCGTGAGTCAACTGCGACAGCGGGTTCGTCTGGTCGACGACCTGCGACAGTTCCCCACGACCGAAGAAGTACTCGATCGCTG
>SKVE01000458.1 GCA_007129635.1 Planctomycetaceae bacterium | reverse complement strand
GAAAATCAGCGCGCTGGAAGACCAATTGCCCATCATTTCTCCACTTTTCACGCCTTGGCGGCTCGCTAAGATCACGGATAGCTATCAGTGCTAGACTCTGTCAGAACACGTTGGGAACACCAAGTGATGTCGTCAACGCAACAGATCCTGCAAGCCTACTCGGTCCACGTAACTGGCCTCACATCGTTGGGATCAGCGGGGGGATTTAGCGGCGCAAGGTTTTGGCGAATCGAAACGCCGACGGCGCCATTATGTTTGCGGCGCTGGCCGCCAGAGCAGCCGTCGGCCGTGCGACTGGAATCGATCCATCGGATTGTACGCCACGTCTATCAGCAGGGAGTCACCCAGGTTCCCGTGCCGCTGGTCACCCGCAAAGGCAGCACCATGGTCCAACAAGCAGACCATCTCTGGGAATTAGCTCCCTGGATGCCCGGAACGGCGGATTACCACCGCCAACCGACGCGACCTCGGTTGATCGCGGCCATGCAATTGTTGGCGCGTTTTCACCAAGCGACCGATGCACTGGCGGCTGGACCCAGTGCCCGGAAAGCGTCGCCAGGTCTCAACCAGCGGCTCGAACTGTTGGATCAGCTAGTGGCCGGTGAAGCTGGACGCATCGCCATCGCCGCCGAAAAGGATGCTTTCACCGATCGGCGAAACCGAGCACATGCCCTGCTGGAAGCGTTCACAAAACTGGCCCCGCAAATCCGCACTGATCTTGTAGAGGCCACTCGGATGAGCGTCATGCTTCAACCGTGCCTGCGAGATGTCTGGCATGACCATGTTCTTTTCACGGGTGATCAAACGACCGGTTTAGTTGACTTCGGCGCAATGCGCGAAGAGACCGTTGTCGGCGATGTCGCGCGCCTGCTGGCCAGCTTGGTACGCGGCGATCGATCTGCCTGGCGGGCTGGACTGGAGGCCTACCAGCACCAACGCGGGCTGGATCACACCGAACTGTACTTACTGGAGATCTTTGTCCGCACAACAGCCTTGTTGTCCGGTATGAATTGGCTTCGATGGATCTATCTCGAAAACCGAGTCTTCGAACATCCCGGCCGCATTCTTCATCGAATCGATGATAATCTGAGAGAGATAAGCAGAATATGAGGCTTGTGCTGGGCATTTGTTGCCGCGCGGGACAAGCCTTTGCGGTGTCTGATTGATATACTTCCCGAAGACGGTTGATCGCCAGAATTCGTTCATGTGCCTTGCTGAGGATCTTGTAGAGATGGTTTTAATGCGTACTTTGGTTGGTTTTGTTCCCCTGTTGGTGGCTTTGATGGGTACGGCGGGTACCACGCCAGCACAGGAATTCCAGTTACCGGTGGACTCGCAACCGGGCGGGTTCGTCGTCGAAGGGTTCGGGCCGGGTGGGTTCGATGCATCGGTCGATCCCAAAGGCGATTTGGAACTGTCTGGTTCCTTGCGCCTGTTGCCGGACGCTCGCGAGGGGATTCTGCAGATCCAGGCACGGATCACCGATGGCTGGCATATCTATTCACTCAGTCAGCAAGGCGGTCCGGGACCATCGAAGATCGCGATCCCAGCTTCGGACAGAATCGAAGTCCTCGGGCCTTTCCGCCCAGATCGCGAGCCGAAAGTTCGCGAGGTCGATCAATTCGATGTCCCGCTGGAAGAGCACTATGGCCAGATCACGTGGACAGCGCCCATCCGAATCAGCGAGGGTGTCGACCCTCAGGATCTGGAAGTACAGGCTCTGTTGGACGCCATCCTTTGTCATGACGATATCGGCTGTCGCCCGATCATGGACAGGCCGGTGGACGTACGGTTCGCCGGCGTCCTGGATGACTCGGATGCCATGGCCGCGATCATTCCGAGGTATGGCGAGTTTCGTGTGGACCGATCCCATGTGACGATTCTGGGCTACGTCCAGCCGGCGGTGGTTCAGCCGGGCGAAAGTTTGACGTTAGTTCTGACGGCCGTGTGCGACGACAATTGGCGAATTTACGCCTATGCTGAGAAGGACCCCAACGAGGTAGCCAAGCCCACATTGGTTGTGCTTTCCGAACCTTCCGCATGGACATTGGGACCCGCACATGCCTCTAGCGAACCGATCGTCAAACGCGAGGAGGGTCAAGCGCCGGTAGCGTATCACGGCGGCACGGTGACCTGGACGTTCGAAATCCAGATCCCCGAGGATGCCGAGCTCGGCGCGATTCCTCTGGTTGGCCTGATCGGCTACCAGACCTGTACGGAAATCAGTTGTGATCGTCCGCTGGCGGCGGAATTCCGAGTGGACGTGATGATCGGCCAGCCGTCGGTCGAGGGCTCGTTGCCTTTGGCGTTTTCGGCGGCTGGTTACAACACGGTCGCTCGCGCGGCCGAAGCCAGGCAGGAGGCGATCAAGGTATTCGAGCGCACCGACGTTGTGGAAGCGAGTCCCATCGATCTGCGGCAGATCGACTTCTGGGCCTTCACCTTCAATCGCCTTGGGTTCCGACAGACCGACGGCGTGTGGGCTCATAACCGTCTGCCCAACATCACGCTGAACGCGTACGTTCTGACCGCGCTGGCCTTGGGGCTCAGCCTGCTGGTCAGTTTTCTGGGCGGGTTGATCCTGAATATCATGCCGTGTGTGTTGCCTGTGATCGGTTTGAAGCTGATGGCTTTTGTCCAGCAGGCGGGCGAGGACCGTTGGCGGATCTTCAGCTTGAACGTCTGGTATTCGTTGGGGATGTGGTTGGTCTTTCTGATCTTTGCCACCGTCGCGGCCATTTTGCATCTATTGGGGCAAACGTTCGCGTGGGGCGAGCATCTGGGTGATCCGGCGTTTGCGATCCCCCTGCTGTTGCTGGTTTTCACGTTGGGGCTGAGCATGTTTGGTGTCTGGGAGATCCCGATCCCCGGCTTCGTCGGCGGCGGCAAGGCGAACGAACTGGCGATGCAAGAAGGCCCGGCCGGCGCTTTCTTCAAGGGCGTGCTGACCACGATCTTGGCGACTCCGTGCAGTGGACCCTTTATCGGCGTCGCCGTCGGGATCGCGGTGATCGCACCGATTTGGTTGAATTTCTCGATGTTCACCGCGATGGCTTTGGGCATGGCTTTCCCCTACCTGGTCATCGGCGCGTTTCCTCAATTGATCAGGTGGTTGCCGAAGCCCGGCGAGTGGATGAATACGATGAAGGAATTCATGGGATTCATCTTGATGGGCACGGGTGTCTGGATCCTCTACTTCATGGAAAACCGTTTCATGATCCCGGTCCTCGTGCTGTTGGTCGGGGTGGGGGCGACCTGCTGGGTGATCGGCGGGACCCCGATCACCGCCACACGGATAAAGCGAGTTCGCAACTGGGGTTGGGGAGCGTTGTTCAGCCTGATTGGGTTCTGGCTGTTCCTGGCGTTTCTGCCACCGCCCAGCGACCTGATCGCCGAACGGCGCGTCGTCGCTGAAGACTCGCCCGAACTGCCCTGGGAGGCCTACACGCCCGACCGGTTGCAGCAGTATCGCCAGGAAGGCCGCACCGTCTTGGTCGATTTTACGGCCGATTGGTGCTTGACTTGCAAGACCAACGAAGCGGTGGCACTCAACACGTTCGCTACCAAGCGGCGAGTCCTAGAGAATGGTGTGGTGACGCTCAAGGCGGACAAAACGCACCGCCGCACATCGCAAGAGGTCAATCAGTTGCTGCTCGAATTGGGAAACTACGGTCAGACCGTACCGTTTTTGGCCATCTATCCGGCGGACAGCGATGGACCGATCCTGCTGGATGGCCTGGTGACCAGGGATCAGGTGATTTCCGCCCTGGAACGAGCCGGACCATCGCGCGGCGTCGCCGAAGACTCCGAGTCGTAAACAAACGAACGCTGATGGTTTTTTGCATATCCCCGTCCGACTCACTCGACGCCAGCGCATCGAGGAAATTCGTGGCAAGCATACGGCGGCCGAAGACAGGCCACTAATCGTGATGGATGGGTCATTGCTGGGGTCAGATTTGGTTTTCGGTTTTCATCCTCCGTTGCGATTTGGCGAGTGCAATCCGCTGACGGGTATCATGATTTTAGTTTGATAGTCGCTCCAGCCCTTCATGCGACCGTCCAGCCACAGGGCGTCGACCTTCCTTACGCTCCGATCTAACACGCGGGGCACGACAACCGTGCTCAATCGCCCCTCGTCGGATAGAACCGTCACGGTCTGCCAAGTGCGGCCTCCGTCGGGCGTACGCATGCGTTGGATCTGTGAAAGATCATCCTGCTCGGACGTGCTGTGGGCTAGGAGGACCGTTTTCGGGTCTTCCGGGTCGATCGCGATGGCAAGGTTCTTGCGTTCCGGCAGATTATCCCAACCGCGTGCAAGCGTCGCCACTCGGTGATAACGCCACTTTCCCCGGTCGTCCGGCGTCGCCCAATAGCCGTCGTGAAGGGCCGACTGCCC
This sequence comes from Planctomycetaceae bacterium, assembly GCA_007129635.1. Classification (GTDB taxonomy): domain Bacteria; phylum Planctomycetota; class Planctomycetia; order Pirellulales; family Pirellulaceae; genus SKKK01. The sequence continues at coordinate 998 of SKVE01000458.1, read as the reverse complement.
TGGCGGGACTGCATCCATGACGGAAAACGTCACATACGGTTTTCCGTCCTGGTCGGCGACGATATCGCTCCAAAGAGCCCGCTGCTTCTTACGGCCATCTTTGTCCCAGTTCCAGATCTCGTCGAAGGACTCGGGCTCGTACAACGGGGTGTCCGCAAGGCCAAACGCGCGAGAGCCATCGGCGCGGAAGAACGTCTTCTGGTTCACATCGTAACGGACGTAGTACACGCCTTCGGACCGTCCGATTCGGTGACCATCCAATGGTTCGCTCCATCCCACTCGCAATGTCACGATATGAATGTGATCACCTTCCATATACGCCCGAGAATAGCAGCGGTTGCCGCTGAGCCCCTTTCCCAACCCCCACAGGCTGTGAACCTCGGTCCAGGAATCGCCACCGTCGGGCGATTTCCACAAGACGGTCTCGCGAAGCTGACCATCCCGCAGGGCATTGATGATCAGGTAAACCGCGCCTGACGGCCGATGAACCATCGGGTAGAACTGGCGTCCTTGAATGATATCGCCTTCGATCTCACTCGCCTGCAGCTCGCCGAATTCGGTGACGGACCACGGCTCTGTACTAACTCGCCAGCGGATCTTCTTGTCGTAGTACCCGCCCATCTCGATGAAGACTTGGATCCGGCCATCGGGACGGATCATCAAAGGGTTGGCACCGTGCAGGTCGCGGGTGCTCTTGCCGACTTGGTTGCGGTCGATCCGACCGGTTCGACAATCGTACGATGCGACCCATTTGCCACCCGAACGATCAAGATACGAGAAAAACAGTGTATCGCGAGCGAGAAAGGCATGGTGACCGGCGTACCCCCACCCGCCATCGGCAGCCAGTTCCACCAGTTCTGCGGTCACCCGATCGCTCCATCCCAACGGCAGCAGGAGGGCCACGAGAAGCATGGCCAGGGTGCGAATTCGAGTCTTCATCGTTGTGGTTCCTTTTGACGAGCGCGGGAATGACGGATTTATCGTACACTATTGGGGTG
>SKVE01000557.1 GCA_007129635.1 Planctomycetaceae bacterium | reverse complement strand
CTCAGGACGTGCTGCTGCTGATCAACCAAATCAACCGCTACGGCGATGGCCCGTTGCCACCGCGGACTGCCGAACAACCGGGACCTCCGTACTTTTTCGATCCCAACGGCGACGGGGACTTGACGCCCTACGACGTGCTGCAGGTAATCAACTTCATCAATCGCGGAGAAAGCGAGCAGGAACCACCGGACGATGGCGGGGAAGGCGAGCCGGGCGGAATCGACTACGGCTGGTTGGCGGCGTTGGCGACCACGAGTCCCCTCATACCAGCGAGCATGCCACATTCGTCTACGATACCGGGGTTGCAAGCCGACCAGCGAGTCGCTTGGTTGGCGACCGCCGTCGATGATGCAGCCTATCGGACGACGTACCGTCAATGGGGCGGACCATTCGAGCTGGAGACTTGGCAGCGGCTGGAACTGCGAAGGGATTCAGATGTTTGGGAGGCCGCTGACTCCGACCTGCCGGACGGGGAAGCGTTGTTGGACGATCCGGCGATGGATCTTGCAGACCTGGACGCCTACTTCGCCGCGATGATCTGATTGTCTGGCCGGGTGCTTATTCGGGCGAACTCGCATGCCGAATGTCCAGACGCACGCGGGCATAGCTCAAGGTATTGGCCGGACCGCTGGCGCGGATGCCGAACAGATCCAGGATATTCGAAGGTGGCGAACCGCCGCGGGGAGTGGCGGTAAAGGCCATGCGCATCGGGTGTGCCAGCGGCAAAACGAAAGGCGACCCTACGGTGCCGTCGGCCAACAGTTCGACCATGCGGTTTTCCGAGACGCGTTGTCCTTGGCTGTCCGTGCCCGCTACGTAATACCAGGCAAATAAACGATTGTCCGGGGTGATCTGGAATCGAGGCTGGATGCTCTGCGGGATCTCGCTGCCCAATCCTTCACCGCCTTCGATCAGCGTGCCCCGATGGATGACTCGGCCGTCGCGGACGATGGCGTGCTTGATGGCATGGGTCAGCTTGATGTCCGCAAAGTACTCGTCACGCAGTCTCCTGTCCATGGGGCCCTCGTACCACAGCACATGAGCCGCACCGTCGGGTGCGACCCACAGATCGCCGGGAAAGAGCCAGCCGCCGTTGCTCATCGTGCTGCCCACCTCCAGCCACTCGGCGAACGGCGTTGTGGTGATGTCGGGTGTCCAGGTGATCATCATCCGTCGGCGATTCGCCAACGATCCCAACTGGCGACGCGCCGACTGGCCCTCCAGGATCTTCTCCAACTGTTCTTCGTCCGCCCGATCCCAGTTGGCATAGGAGACACAACCCGTCACGGTGACGGCTCGGTCCTTGAGCACGACGCTACCGTAGTTGTAACGGTGGAGGTTGTGGCCGGGCACATAGGCATGGATGTCGCCTTCGCGGCTGGGCACATTCATCAATCTACCGGCCGCCCAGGTGCCGTCGTGTTTTAACAACGCCCATTCCTTGTGCGAGTACCCGATCTGGTTCAGCATGATCGCCTCTTGCGAATCGGCGTCCGCGGCGAAGAAGCGGTAGGAATGTTCGGTGAACTGCGGATCGCCATCCCAGGCAGGTGCGAGGGTTTGTGGCGGCCTTTTGGGATTTGCCGCACCAAACTCGAGTAATTCGGGCCGCGCTGGACCGGCCCGGCGCTGCGGGTCGGTGACCAGGGTCGGGTGGAATCGACAAACGTCGCAAGCTGCGATCAGCCGGACGAAAGACAGGGCATATCGCCGGCGCCGTGCGGCTGACCGGCTGCCTGGGGACGTTGGCGGTGTAGGCGTCACCTGCCGAAACGCGGCCACAGTCTTCTATACCGCGTGCATCGGCAGCTTGACAGCCAGGCCTCTTGCCCGTAGATTCACCGATATCCAAGCGGATCAGCGGTCATCTCGAAGCAGGTTCAAGCATACGCCAAAATAAGGATTTCGATGGCCGTCGACTCGCCGACGCTGGCCAGCCGAGACCACGCATCGTGATGTGGACACATCGCAGACCAGCTCGGCAAGCAATCCGCCCAGACGTGAAGCGATACGGATCGTTGCCTGGAGCCCGTACTGGCGGGCTCGCACATAATGCCTGCCTCGGCGTGTGGGCGGACGCTTGGATTTGTTGTACAACCACTGCTCTGGAACGGGAACCCCTGAAGAACCGTTACGTTCTGAATGACTCCTTGGTAAGATCGGTCCATGTCACGCTGCCAACATGACTGCCTTCCGCAAATTGAAGGACCAGTACGAGGTGGTCGGCGTCGTCCAGCCGGATATCGAGTGGCGCAAGAAGCGAAGTAACGGGTGGTTCAAGCAGCCTTGCTTGCGGCCAGCGGATCCCCACCGGAATAACGTTACTTTGCCGTCAGAAGGCTTCTCACGAGGAGAGAATCGATGACCAAAACCAACCCTACAGCGGCGACGAAGGCTCCGCTTCCCGCGATCATCCTGTTGTTGTGTTGGCAAGCGGTGCTGCTCGGCCAGACGCAAGAGCACTGGCCGCAATTCCGCGGGCCGGAGGCTCGGGGCGTCGCAAGCGGCCGGAACCTGCCCGACCGTTGGTCCGCCACCGAGAATATCGCCTGGAAGACCGACGTGCCAGGCCGCGGGTGGTCGTCGCCGATCGTCTGGGGGCAGCAGGTCTTCTTGACGACGGCGGTCAACCGCGGAGAACTGGAACAGCCCATCAAGGGACTGTACTTCGGAGGCAACCGACCGGAACCGCCGGACGTGCAACTGGCATACCGGTTGATCTGCCTGGCTCTCGAATCCGGCGAGACGCTTTGGGAGCAGACCGTCCAACAGAGTCCGCCGGCCAGCCCGATCCATGTGAAGAACAGCTACGCTTCGGAAACGCCCGTGACGGACGGCGAGCGGGTCTATGCCTACTTCGGCAACGTGGGGCTGTACTGTTTCGACCTGGAAGGTCGCCCGGTATGGACGAAACGGTTCGAACCGCGGGCGACTCGGGACGGCTGGGGCACGGCGGCGTCACCAGTGCTGCACGGCGAACGCCTGTACATCGTCAACGACAACGACGACCAATCGTATCTGGTGTGCCTGGACAAGCGGACGGGCGAGCAGGTGTGGCGGGTCGAGCGCGATGAAAGAAGCAACTGGTCCACGCCGCTGGTTTGGCAGAACGATCACCGCACGGAAATCGTGACCGCGGGCTCCGACAAGGTTCGGTCCTACGATCTGGAAGGGAACTTGCTGTGGTGGTTCACGGGGATGTCGGGCATTACCATCGCTACGCCGTATGCCGACAACGGCCTGCTGTACGTCAGTTCCGGCTATGTCCTCGACAGCCAGCGACCCTTGTACGCGATCCGCGCGGGGGCGTCCGGCGACATCTCGCTGGAACCCGGCCAGACCAGCAATCAGTTCATCGCCTGGTGCCAATCGACGGCTGGGCCTTATAACCCGACGACGCTGCTTTACGACGGGCGAGTCTATGTGCTGTACGACCGCAGCATGCTCGCCAGCTTTCGGGCGGAGACGGGCGAGGCAGTATTCGGACGCGACCGGATCCCGCAGGGACGCCACTTCACCGCCTCGCCCTGGGCCTACGATGGCAAGGTGTTCTGCGTGAACGAGGATGGGGTGACGTTCGTTTTTCGTGCGGGCGACGAATTCGAATTGCTGCATACCAACAATCTAGCCGATGACGATATGTGCATGGCGACGCCGGCGATCGCCGGAGATCGGCTGTTACTACGCACCTCGGCAAGAGTGTACTGCATCCGTCGAGCATCGCTGGACCGTTAACACCAAACAAACGGTCCGGGGCACCGTGCAACAGGAGGCTCAGTCGCTCGACCAAAGAATCAGGCTGGCGATTTGCGTCGCAGGTTCTTCTGGCACGTTCAAGCTCCGTGATCGCCCGGATGCGTCGTGCTGTTGTTTCAGCTCAGTGGGTATCCACAGGCCTCCAACAGGCACTGTTGTACTTGCAGTTCATGTTCCAGGGAGTACGGGTTCTCTCGTTCACCGCGGATGATCTCGGCCAATTCGATCAGTTGGTCGTCGTATCGACCCGACTGCAGCGGGAAGGACACATCCTGGTAACCCTGGCGGTAAGGCTCTCGCGCCTCGGACAGGGCAAGGCGGAGCGATTGGGGTTGAGGCGGACGGACGGTGATTGTCTCCAGCGGCTGAATTTCCACCGTGCCCCGGTCGCCGCACACGACCAATTGCCGCCGGCGATGCCCGTCCACTTCCAACGATGCGGTCCGAATCGTGGCCGTGGTCCGCGGATACTCGAACACAATCAGCCCGTTGTCGCACATCTCCACGCCTACGTCGGTCCGCGTCTGCCGCGGGTAGGAGACAATCCGGTCGGGCTTTCCCATCAGGCTGACCACCAGGTCGATCAGGTGGCAGGCGAAGATGAACATGGTCCCGCCGCGGAACTGGGAGAGGTACTTTCGGTACGGCAGCGGGTGGGTGGTGCTCATGACGCAGTGGATCTCGAACACCTGTCCGAGCCAGCCCTCGCCGACGGCGCGCTGGCAGAACTGTACTGCCGGATTGTTGCGGTACATGTAGCCCAGTTGCACGGCCAGCTTGCGCCGCCCGGCCTGGTCCAGCACTCTCTTGAACGCGCTGAACGATTCGCCGCCGGGCTTATCCAAGTGGACGTGCATGCCGGCCTCGATGCAACGTCCGGTGATTTCCATGATGCGTGCGTCGGCCGAGCTAACCTCTACCGCCACGGCCTGGAGCCCCTGGACGCCCAGCAGTTCCTGTTCGGTCATCCACTTGAGGTCGCGATAAGCAGGGTCGTTCTCCCGGCTCTTGCGGAGCGCAGCGTCCGGCTCGGCGATGCCGACGACCTCGTAATGATCGCTCAGTTTCCGAAGGGTGCTCATCTTTGCCGAGGCATGTTCGTGCCCCGTGCCGATCTGGCCGATTTTGATCCGCTGTTTGGGCGGATCGGCCGCGGCTGCGGGCGATTCGAGCCATCGCCCGGCGGCGACGGCAGCGCTTGCGCCCACGGCGGTTTTCAGAAGATGGCGACGGTCAAGGGAATTCATGGTGTGCTCCTTGGTCTGGGTATGACGAACGGCTCGCGGTACGTGCGAGTCACCAAGGCGTTGGCCGCGTCGGCTCCTTCGCCGATGAACTGCTCCGTCGCAGCGTCGACCGTCAATAACCCACTGAGCCGGAGGGAATCGTTTTCCATGCCCAGGCCGTGGGCATGGAGCAGTCCGCCCAGCTGTTCGATCGCGCCGTTCCAATGCCCCGAGGGATCCTCGACCCTCGCCGCTTTGGCCCGCGAAAACCGCCCGCCGGCGCGGACCATGATGTTGGCCAAATGGCACCAAGCGGCCGTATCGCTGGCGGTACGGATCGGCGAATGGAGCAGCGACGCTTTGCGGCTGCGCACCGCGTCGATGAAGTTCTGCTCGTGCAGGCCGTCGCCGCCGGCGCCGGAGAACCGTCGGATCTCCTTGCCGTCCCGATCGAAGGCGACAGCCCGCCCCG
>SKVE01000288.1 GCA_007129635.1 Planctomycetaceae bacterium | reverse complement strand
TCGCCGACACCACCCTTGCTCGGTGGGAGCAAGGGTTGGAGCTTCGCGTCCCAAGTCACCGAATCATGCGCTCCACCGAGCGAGCTCGGCGGAGACGACGTGCAACTTCAAAGACGCAGGACCAGGCCTGAAGTTCAGCGCGGGCACGATGAATCGTGAACTCCAGCGCGGCCCGACGAGCTGCAGGCGACGGCCATTCAATTGCGTCCGCCCCATACGGGCTCCCAGTCCTCCGATTCGGCACGGGCCGATTTCAGATAGTCCGAGATGGCTTGCGCAATTTCCGGATGTTCCTCCGCGACGTCGTGCTGTTCGGCGATGTCGTTTACCAGGTCGTACAGTTGAATCGGTTCCTCCGGACCGCCCGATCGGTGCCCTTTCCAACGACCTTGGTACAAGGCCGCTTGGCGGAAACCACGCTCATGGAACTCCCAGTACAAGAAGTCGTGCTTCGGTTGCTGATCGGACTGGCCCAACAAGGTCGGAACGAAGCTGATCGAATCCAGCCCCGGCGGCAGTTCCGCACCCGCCAAGTCGACAGCGGTGGCGAACCAGTCGCCGAAATAGCTCGCATGGTCCGATTCGGTACCCGGCCGGATGCGGCCCGGCCACCAGGCGATCGTGGGTACGCGGATTCCACCTTCGGTCAGGTCGCGTTTGATGCCCGTTAACGGACCAGACGGCTGGAATCGCTCCAGGTTGTGGCTGCTTTCATTATGAGGCCCGTTGTCACTGGTAAAGATGACCAACGTGTTTTCGGCTAATCCCAGCAGTTCCAAATGGTCCAGTAAACGCCCCACGTAGCTGTCGATGCGAGTAACCATCGCCGCTTGTCCCTTGTCCTGATGCGGCCAGTCTTCCAGCGCGTAAGGTCCGTAGTCGGGCACATGCGCCCCATCTTTCAGAACTCGATTCCGTTCGTTGTTCGCATGGGGGATGATCATGCTCCAGTACAGAAAAAACGGGCGATCCTGATGATTGGCGATAAACGTCAACGCCTGGTCGGTGAACAAGTCATCTGCGTAAAAGATCCCGTCTTCGCTGTAGCCACCGCCCATGTCGCCGACCGGTATGACGGGATTGGGCAACGGTACCTCTTGTTCGTTTCGCCATAAGTACTCGGTGAAATGGTTATGAGCGCGAACCTGGTTCAGGAACCCGAAGAAATAATCGAATCCCTGCTTGCGTGGCAGTCCCACTTCCGCCTGGCCCACGTCGCCCAGCCCCCATTTGCCGATCAGCGCCGTCGCGTAACCGGCCTGCTGCAGGGCGCGCGCCACCGTCCGATCTTCGGGTCGAAGCGCCTGAGCGATTGGATTCCTGCGCCCCGCGTTACCTCGCACTCGCGTGCGACCGTGATGTTGGCCGGTCATCAACACGCTGCGCGACGGGGCACAGACCGTCGCCCCCGCGTAGAACTGCGTGAACCGCAATCCCTCGCTCGCCATGCGATCCAAACGCGGAGTGCGGATCACGGACTGGCCGTAACAACCCAACTCGCCGTAGCCCAGGTCATCCGCCATCACCCAGATCAGATTGGGACGTTTCGCATCGGCAGCGGTCACGGTCGGCTGGCTCACTAAGGTGGCCGCGATCAGGGTCATTGCCAAACAGAAAATGCCGCGAGTCATGTTCGTTCTCCTTCGTCGGGTGGGTGGATTCACTGGCCGCGCATGCTCACCGCCCGTCGAGCCTGAACGTCGCACGGCGGGGAAGCATTCCAGTAGCGTGGAACTATTCTCCAAGATCAATTGCTCGAGGGGAATAGCCGCAACCTGGGTATCCTCGAGACGCAAGATGATGCGGCAACCAACCGGACGGCCGAGCCAGTGGAGCTTCCATGACCGGCCACACGCACTAGTGCCGCTGGTCCGGCTGCAGCTCCGCTGATCGAGACCGGCCGTCCTTTTGATGTAAGTGGATGTCCCGCTGTGGATACGGAATGGAAATCCCTTCGCGGTCGAAACGCCGTTTGACCTCGCGGGTGACGTCCGTCTTGACTTGCCACCAATCGCTTGTTTTTGCCCATGGACGGCAGACGATGTTGACCGACGAGTCGGCGAGTTCGTGGGTCACGATCACGGGCGCGGGGTCTCGGAGCACCAACGCGTGGGTTTCCGCGACCTCGCGGATAATCCGCTCGGCTTGCTCGAAGTCGTCATCGTAGCTGATGCTGAACTCCAGATCGACGCGGCGTGTACTGTTCGCCGTGATGTTCGTGATCACTCCGTTCCAGATCTCATTGTTTGGGACGTGGATCGTCTGGTTATCGAAGGTCCGAAACGTCGTTGCCACCAGGTTCATCTGCTTGACCGTCCCCGTGATACCTCCGGCCGACACGACGTTACCGACATCGAACGGGCGGTTGATCAGGATCATCAGACCGCTGGCAAAGTTGCTTAACGTCCCCTGTAGAGCCAGACCCACGACCAGCCCCGTTGCTCCGATCGCTGCCAGCACGGGAGTGATGTCGACCTCCAAAGCGGTCAACGCGGTGACAAACCCGATGAGCATGACCACGTTCTTGATCGTGCCGTCGATCAGTCGTTTGGCGAGTTCGGTCAATCGCAGTTTGCGTTCTTGCAGCCAATTGATTACCGAGGCGATCACTTTGGCAAGCAAGCAAGTGATGATCAGGATCAGGAAAAACTTTCCGATGTTCCAGGCCCAACGCTGGCCGCCCTCCTTCGAGGAGAACCAGGCAACTACCGCTGCCCAGGTCGTCGCAAAATCGGACGTATCGAGTTCCAACCCCGCGACGGCTGCAGCATACTGACGATACTCGGTGACATCGCCTCCCTTGCGTTCGAGTGAGGCGAGGACGATCTCCAAGCGTTCGCTCAACGCCGTCCGCTCGTTCTGCAATGTTGGGAGGTCGTCCAATAGCTCCCGGCGACGTTCTGCCGCGGCCGCCATCGATCCAGCGTCGTGATCTGACGAATCCCCGATTTCTGAGGCGTCAACATTGCTAGATGACCCGGCTTCTGAATTCGAATCGTCGGGAATCGTTGTTCCCGCCCGCTCGTCCAAGTTATCGACGAAACGCTCAACTGCCTTGATCTCCCGCAGCACCTCCTCCGCCGATTCATCATCAGCAGCGGTGAATACCCCCACCGTTCGTCGCACGCCAATTCGGACCGCCGCGATTCGCCGCGCCTTATTCCGCAGCAAACGAAACCACGATTCCGCTTCGACCTCCAATTCCGCCCTGGTCAACGGACGGACCATCACTCGAAGCTCTTCGCGCGACACATGGATGTCGAATGTCGTCACCGGCTCGTAGGCTGACCCAGCATCTTCCACCGTGCTTTCCACAATGGTCGGCTCTGCTGCGGTCGGCTCTTGGCCACCACTGCCACGCGGAAAACTCATGAAGATTACCAGCACTAGGCTCAACCAAATCCGTACTTCCACTGCGTTCTTCTCCACTAGCTCAGGTGTCTTCGTATGACTTTAGCACCCCCCAAAAAACAACGGGCAGCCGCATCATTCGCACGAGTTCGCGCTCGCACGCGATTCGTCACTTGTCGCTGAAGAGCAGCCAACGAGCGGCTTTTTTCCTTTGAATGTCGAAGATCGTTGGGAGGGCCGATTCACGCCCAATGGTCGTTTCTAATGGAGCTACTTTAGCGAATCTGCGGTTGATGACAAGGCCATGGCAAAACGAGCAGGACGGATATTCCACCTGATCTTGCGTCCCCCAACGGGACCGCAGGGGCGACCTTGGCGCCGCGATGGCCCCCCGCGGGCGCATTCCTGGAAGCACGCCGAGAAGAAATCGCCAAAACTAACACGACTTTAAATCGACGCTCATCACTTCTTCACATTCGTGCTTATGATCATGAGCAATTTGTGGCGGCCAGCAGGGCCGCCGCGTTTTCGAGTGTTTTTCTGAAGGAGTTGTTTGAATGAGTTTCCAGATGTGCGTTCGGAGCGGCGAACGCCGTTCCCCAGGATTTACTTTGGTCGAGTTGCTGGTGGTGATCGCCATCATCGGGGTTCTGGTCGCGTTGTTATTGCCGGCGGTACAGGCTGCCCGCGAATCGGCTCGCCGCAGCCAATGCATGAACAACTTGAAACAGATCGGCTTGGCCTTCCACAATTTCCAGGACACCTATGGCGTTCTTCCCAACGGGGGGCGCGATTTCAACTCCAGCCGGGCGTACCATAACAACCCGGCCGCTAATCTGGGCGATTGCTGCAACTCGCGAGACCGGGCGGGTTGGAACTGGACGTATTGGATTCTCCCCTACCTGGAGCAAAGCACGGTCTTCGATCTGGCGAGTGACGCGGGCGATCCCGCGATAGGCGAAACGGGCACGTCCAACGCGGCCCAAGATATCGTCGCTCAGCAGGCGATCGTCACCTACTACTGCCCCAGCCGCCGGATGCCCATGCCGATGGACAACGGGTTCTATCGCCACGATTATGCGGGCAATGCCGGAGAACGAACCACCGGCAGTGTCCGCGGGGCAGGCAACAGCGGCCGGACAGGGGTCGTGATCCAAACGGGGCGTGAGCAGATCCGCCTCGAAATGATCCGCGACGGCTCGTCGAACACGCTGATGGTCGGCGAGAAAGGGCTGCACATCGACGCCTATGACGTCAGCAGCGAAGACGGCGGCGATAACGAGCGGTGGAACAATAGCGGCTGGGACGAGGATGTTGTGCGTTGGGGCGCCGGACGAGTCGGCGACGTGCGTTATGGGCTGCCGCCGGTTCCGGACAAGCAATGCCCCGGCACTTACGGCTCGGCCACCGCGTTGGTGGATCGTGGCGGCCGCACTTGGACCCAGTGGCACCCGTACTTCGGCTCGGCTCATCCCGGCGGCGTGAACTTCTGTATGGCCGATGGGGCCGTGCGGACGATCGCGTTCAATGTGGACGACGAGGTGTTTCGTCGAGTTTCGCTGGCCAAGAGTGGGCTGCCGGTGGAATTGCCGTAGCCGAACAGCACGTCAGGCTGAAAAGCTCGACGTGTCGGATGCGCGCTCGGTGCGTGCATTCTACGAAACGCGGGAAAAATAGCTTCGGCAAACTCAGTGTAGCCATCACGGTCCGCCGTGATGATAGCAAACAAGAACAGCGGCGTTATTTCTTCCGCGTTGTTAAGAACGAATCATGTCAAGGGTCGGGAGTCAAACATGGACCATTCGGCAAGCGTTTTGTCGGAAAAGAACTCCCGCCCCGCTTTCAGACGGAGTTTCTCATGAGGTTTTTGCAACTGATGGTTCTGTTACCCGCCCTGTGGCTCGTATCCGGCTGCGGAAGCCAGCCCGCCGAGCCACCGCCGCTGGACGATGCAGCGACGCGCGCGGCCATCGAAGAGGAAGATGCTCGCGTCGAAGCCGAAGAATCGCAACAGTAGTGCCGGGTAGCGGCAAGCGGTTCAAGCCGTTCGCCAGACAAGGTCAAACGAGATCGGCCAGTTAAGCACGGTCGAGAAATAACTGTCCAATGTCCCTC
>SKVE01000434.1 GCA_007129635.1 Planctomycetaceae bacterium | reverse complement strand
TGCTCTTCCGATCTACCTGGGCACCGAATTCGTCTACGAAGCGTTGCGGACCGATCCCGATTGTGCCGACGCTGCCGTTGGTCGACGATTGCGGTTTTTGGCCAATGTCGATCCGATCGATGTGACACGTGCACGGGAGGGTCTGGATCCGGCAACCACGCTGGTCGTGGTCGTTTCCAAGACGTTCACCACGGTAGAAACCATGTTGAACGCCAGGACACTCCGCCGATGGCTGCGAGATGGCGTCAAACAGCAGGATGTGTCGGCGCATATGGTCGCCGTCTCGTCGGACGCCAAAGAGGTCAATGCATTCGGCATCCCCGAGGAGCGGAGGTTTCCGATCTGGGACTGGGTCGGTGGCCGATACAGCGTTTCGAGTGCGGTCGGGATCTTGCCGCTGGCGTTACAGTTCGGCTACGCAGCGGTCGATCAGTTCCTGCAGGGTGCCCGATCCATCGACGATCACTTCTTCAAAGCTTCGCACCGCGAGAACCTGCCGGTGCTGATGGGGCTATTGGGTGTCTGGAATGCTTCCTTCCTGGGTTACGGAGCGCGCTGTGTGTTACCGTATTGCCAGGCGTTGCTGAAGTTCGCGCCGCACATCCAGCAATTGGATATGGAATCGAACGGAAAACGGGTCAACACGGCAGGCGAGGCATTGGGGTTTGATGCCGGAGAGATCGATTTTGGCGAACCGGGCACCAACGGCCAGCACAGTTTTTACCAACTGCTGCACCAGGGCCGCGTCGTCCCCGCCGACTTCATCGGCTTCCGCCACAGCCAGCAACCGATCGACCATCCCGAAGAAGTCGTCAGCAACCACGACGAACTGATGTCCAACTTTTTCGCTCAGCCCGATGCACTGGCCAAAGGCAAGTCGCGGGAAGAAGTGCTGGCCGAAGGAGAGTGTCCCGAATTGGCGCCGCAGAAGGTTTTTCCTGGGAATCGGCCTAGCAACGTCCTGTTGCTGGACAAGTAGACCCCGTAGACCACCGGGCAACTGCTGGCATTGTACGAGCACAGGACGGCGGTGCAGGGCTTTGTGTGGGGCATCAATTCATTCGATCAGTACGGTGTCCAACTGGGCAAGGTGACAGCCGATTCGGTCCGGGATCAGATCGGCCAGCTTCGGAAGAACCCGGCTGCCCCGATGGGCGATTTCAATGCGTCCACCATCGCCTTGTTGGAAGCGTACCTCAGAAAGAACAACGGAGGAGATAAGTGATCGTGCGAGCGTTGATGTTTGTCTCTTGGTGGATCGCCGTCTGCCTCGGCACGGTTCCAATCGCCACAGCCGCAGACGCACAGGCGTTTCCCGGTATCCGCGTGCCGCAAGCACCGCCGTTGCCCGATCCCGCAGGCCCCGTCATCCGCGTGTCGACAGTCGAGCAACTGTTTCGTGCGGCGGAACAGGTCCAGCCAGGCGGTACCATCCTGGTTGCCGACGGTCACTACCGGATGCCCCGGTATCTGGAGCTGCGAACGGACGGCGTCACGCTGCGCGGTGAATCAGGCAGACCGGAGCAAGTCATCCTGGACGCGGCCGACAGCCGCCACGGCGAACTGTTGGGCATCACCGCTTGTGCCGGGGTGACCGTCGCCCACCTGACGTTGCAAAACGTGCGTTTTAACGGACTCAAGATCAACTCGAATCTTCGCGCGACCGAGGTCACCGTCTATCACTGCATCTTTCGCAACATCTGGCAACGTGCCATCAAAGGACCGGCGGTCCCGGCAGATCAGCGCGGGGAATTCCGTCCCAGCGATTGCCGCATCCAATACTGCTTGTTCGTCAACGACCGAGCCAAACGTTACGAGGACGATCCGACCGACACGCCGGACACCTTTCGCGGCAATTACGTCGGCGGCATCGATGCCATGTTCGCTCGCCGTTGGACGATTTCCGACAACGTGTTCTTCGGGATCCGAGGCCGGACGGGCGAGGGGCGCGGAGCCATCTTTCTGTGGCATGATACCCAGGACTGTATCATCGAACGCAACCTGATCCTGGATTGCGATTCGGGGATCTGTCTGGGCAATTCCTACCGACCGGCCGATATCGACATCCACTGCCGCCGCTGCCTGGTCCGGAACAATTTCGTCGTCCGCTGCCCGGAGAACGGTATTCTGGCGGACTATACCGAGGACTGTCGCATCCTGCACAATTCGATCCACGATCCCGATTCGCGACTGAAACGACTGATCCGACTGGTCCACGATAACCCAGGTCTGATCGTCGCCAACAATCTGCTCAGCGGCCCTCCGCCACGCATCGAGACTTCCGACGCGATCACGCTGCGAGACAACGCGGTGGGTGATTTCACCAAGCTGTTTCGCGATGTGGCCGCCGGCGATCTGCGACTGGTCCGTACCACACCCGAGATCGCCGCAGTCGGCCAACGATGGCCCGAAGTTCCCGAAGATATCGACCGCCAGCCTCGTGGACCCCAACCCGTCCTGGGCGCCCACGAGTTCCCACGCTGAAGAATTGGGCAACCGGTCTACCAGCGATACTCGATGCCCGCGGTGACACCATGCATCCAGACATCGCTTTGCCGAGCAAAGTAAGCCGGACGTGCTGGTCCGGGATCGGGATCCATAATCTCTTGCGGTATCAGCTTCGGATTGACGACTGGATCGATCTGCTCGCCAGCGCGAGCCAGCCCGGGAAAATACAGGCAGGAATAACCCATCAGCAAACGCCACCGGGGATGGATCAGATAGCCGATCTGTAAGTCCAACTCGGGGACCAGCGTCAACTGACTGGACCGATAATTTCCGATATTGCTCTCCAACGCCAGCAGCCCGCCCACGTATTGGTTGACCGGTTGATTCGGAACCGAGACCGTCGTTTCGCCCCAAATCGAAACTCGACGCTCCACAACGCCAACACTTAGCTGCGGCCGAGCGGCAAATGACCAACGCCCCCATTGTCCCGAATAATCCACCCCGAGCGCCAGGCCGTAGAAATGATTGTACGCCCGGAAGCTGTCGAAGACATCGAACTCCGTGCCCGATACCAAGCCTTCATCAGGGCGGTTGATTACCAGCAGTTCTTCGCGGATCGTCACGCTGTCGGAATAATTCAGGTAACGAAAACCGGCCAAAAAGTCCAACCGGGTACCCAGGCGACGCTTGTGCCGAAGCGATACCTCCACCACCGCGTCTTTGCTAAACGAATCGTAACAATCACCATGGCGGAACCAGTTGTGCCGATACAAGATCTCCGCGCCCAGCAATGTCGAATTGGTTCGCACGTCGACAAAACCGGCCAGGCCTTCCTCACTGACCAGTTGGGCTATTGGGTCTCCCGTGTTGGCGTCAATGAAAGGGCGACCCACGATCGCTGACCCGTCACTGGAACCCGCTCTGGCAGATTGGCTTCCAGGACAAACCATGAAGAAACTGGCTTCCCATCCCCGAGTCCGCTCGCAGTCCCACCAGCTTCCCATCCGTAAACGAAATCCGTTGTACGCTTCCCGCTGGATGGGGCCGCCGCCGAATAATACGATCGTCTGGTCCGAATTCACCTCGCCCAACAGGCCAGCAGCGGTACTGGTGGTGATCAACGGCGGAGCGTGCGCGCCAGGGATCCACCAAGCCAGATACTCGCCGCGTACCCAGCGGCGCCCAGGCGAATCGGTGGTTGAAAACCATTCTTTCTCTCCCAACAATTCCCATGCTGGTTGTCCGTCCGATAAGCTCTCTACATCCTCGCCCGGCATGGCCGCAGGTAAAAATCTAGGAGGATTTATTGAGAAGGCTGGACGAACGTTCTGTGCCGGCGCATTGGCAACAAGGATCAACAGACCGATCACGCCCGACAAACAGGCAATACGCGCGCCGCATGGCCGCCACACACTCCTTCGCATGATTTCGTCTCCGCATGAGCATCGAAGCTTCTCCTACCGATGATTGCGGTGGGAAAAAAAGCATCCTGCGGAAAGATTCATCGACCCGTCATCCCGTCACTGCGCACTAATCCAACGAAGATTGGAATTGTACAGATTACAACGAAGAACCGATGACCGCTAAAGAGAAAGACGGCATCGAGCGTAGTTCGATGTTCTAGTTCACATCCCATCAAGCGAGTGGTTCAGCGAACTGTCGAGCGTCATCGCGGGCCAGGATTGCGATGACTTCGCCAAGCCGCGGGTCATCATCTGCCCGATCGTCGAACTTCGCTAGATCTACCAGGTCGTCTACAGTTCCCTCATTCCAAACTCGCCACCCATCCCAGTCTTCCGCCTCTTCTTGTTCGCACCATGTGGTACAACTGGGATGAGCCTCGCGGTTTGAATCATCCTGCCACAGCTTGTGGGGAGCATGGTCGTCGAATCGCCATGCTTCTCCTTCGGCCCCGCCATACTCGGCCCCGCCATACTCGGCCTCAGCCTGCTGCTGCTCGGCCTGATTCAGGTAGTTGATCAGCAGTAGGGCGTCGAGAGCCGTGACTCGACCGTCGCCGTTCACGTCCGCTTGAGTCGCCGGCCGATAGCTGCCGCTGGCGGATAAGCTGTAGTTCACTTGATTGATAACGAACAGCACGTCGGCGGGGGTAACAAAGCCATCTCGGTTGACATCCAGCCGATCCACGGTCAGCTCTAGTGTTTGCTCTTGACCCGTAACCCGATTCACCTCGGTCACCCCGCTGCCCGGCTCGCGAATGAGGATCAGTGACTTGGGATCGGTCGTCAGAAGCAATTGCTTAGAAGGGTACTTCAGGCCGAGTTCGCCGAATAGATATCCGGTGCCCACAAAGCCACGGTCATCGAGGCCGACTTTGATTTCCGCGATCACATCGCTTTTGGGAATCGTACCGCCCAGCGAACCGACGGTATCCTGACCGTCGACGAATTCTTCCGGATGCACTTGTTTCAGCTCGTACTGGCCGGCTCGCATATGAGTGAAGCGGAAATTCCCATCGGCGTCGGTGCGCACCCACTCATCGACCGGATCATCAAGATCGTCGGTCCCCAGCAGCCGGACATAGACCCCGGGGATACCCCATTCCCCCGGATCCTTCTTGGCGTTATCGTTCGAATCGATATAAACCGTGCCTGCCAGACTGGGCACATACAGCCCTGCATCCACGTATTCGATCTTGTCGCCCGACCGAAGCGTTACCTCAGGCGTCAAGCCAGTGAGCGGATCGGCATCCGAATTAAATTCACCCAGTAACCCTTCGCCGTCTGCGTCCTGCTGGGTGAAAACGTAACCGGGCAGCGCGATGAAGGTCACCGTGTAAGTGCCCGGCGGCAAACCGTTAAACAAGTACCGCCCGTCCGAGTCGGTAGTCATAGTTGGCCGAGGGACCTCGTTGCCCATTGCGTCGTTGCCAATCAACTCCACGTCGACGCCCCCCAGACCCGGCTCGTCTGGATCTTGCAGGCCGTTTCCGTTGATATCCACCCAGACGAAATCGCCAATCGATCCCAATCGATACAGTCCCGCATCCACGTAGTCGATCTCGTCGCGGGACTGTACGGAGATCGAGACTGTCGAGC
>SKVE01000721.1 GCA_007129635.1 Planctomycetaceae bacterium | reverse complement strand
TCCAGGGCTGGGGCATGCAATTCGTGTTTGCCCCAGCAGGCATCATCCTCGCTCAGTTCCTCTGTGTATCACCGTATGCGATCCGCACGGTCAAATCGGCGCTGGACGCGGTGGACACGCGACTGGAAGATGTCGCACGCACTCTGGGATGGTCTTCCGGCCAGGTGTTCTTGCGGGTCACCCTGCCGATGATCAAAAACGGCATCGTGGCCGGCGCGGTGATCGCCTGGGCGCTGGCCATGGGATTATACGGTCCTTTGATGGTATTCGCCGGGACGACTCGGCAGAAGACAGAGGTCTTGCCCACGACGATCTATTTGGAATTGTCAGTAGGCCAGATCGGGACGGCGCTGGCCATCTCGATGATCATGGTGTGCTTTGCCATGCTGGCGCTGGGGTTGTTCAAGAAGCTGGCGGGAGGGCAGTCCGTGTGGTAACGCAGCATCCGATGATTGCCATCCGAGATTTGAGTTTACGCGTCGGAGAGTTCACGCTGCAACAGGTCGGCTTGCAAGTACAGCGGGGCGAATACTGCATCCTGCTGGGCCCTACGGGGTGTGGTAAGACCTTGTTGGTGGAAACGATCTGCGGCTTGAACGTGCCCGATAGTGGGACGATCCATCTGGACGGGCGCGACGTGACCACAGCCGATCCGGCTCGGCGTGGCATCGGTTATGTTCCCCAGGACTACGCGTTGCTTCCGTTTAAGACCGTCGAGCAAAACGTCGCGTTCGGCTTGGAGGCTCGCGGTCTGCCCAAGGCAGAGATTCGGAGGCGTCTGAGTCCCATCTTCGAGACGTTGGACATCGGTCATCTTCGCGACCGCTATCCCGCACGACTCTCGGGCGGGGAACGCCAACGGGTGGCACTCGGCCGTGCCCTGGCGATCAAACCGGATCTTTTGGTTTTGGATGAACCGCTCAGCGCGCTGGACGAAGGGACGTGCCGTGATTTGATGGGGCGGTTGAAAGAGATTCATTCGCGGCTGAAGACGACCTTCCTCCACATTTGCCATCGCGTGGAGGAGGCCTTGACGCTGGGCGACACCCTGGCCGTGATGCGGGATGGATGGATCGAACAGAAGGGACCGTCTCGCGAACTGTTCGCTCGCCCGAAGAACCTGTTTATCGCCAATTTTTTACAGCTACCGAACCTGCTGGAGGGCGAGATCAGGAAGACGCCTGCTGGGAATCTGTTTCAGATCCGCGACACTGCCGTGAAGCCAACCGATCTGCCCGCAGGCTCGGCCTGTGGCGTCGTCCCCATGCACGAGCTGACCCTGTCAACTCGCCCACCGGCCGCCGAAAAAGGCTACGTGGTATTGAGGGACCGGATCGCAGCGAATCTGAGGGGACCTCAACAACCGGGTCTGCGGCTCAAAGAGAATGTCCGCCTGTTCATCGCTGGGTTGTTTCCCGCGGATGCATGGCCTGCGGGGCAAGAGGTATTCCTTCGCTTCCCGTGTGCCAAGCTTCATTTGTTGCACGAGTGATAAGACGCCGCCCTGGTTGGCGTTCTACGCTGATCTGGTTTGTCACGGCCACTTCGTGCGATGGCGGGGCCGGTTTGCCAGCGGGCGGGCGCCCAATACCATCTACTTTTTTATCATCGGGAGGTGGTTTCTCGTCTTTTTGGCGGGGCGTGTTGACCTGCTTCTGCATGGATTTTGTCGATTTTGGCCGTTGCGGATGGGCGCGGCGGAGCAAGTCGATTTCAGATGGGTCGTCAACTCCCGCCGCCCACTGATCGCCAACGTTCGGCGAGAAGAATGATCCATGTAGTCCGCCGTGCCCAACATCAGCCTCGTCCCGGTCAGCGCCCGCGTGGTTTGAGCACCGCCCGTTGGTTGGAATGCCTTGACGATCCCAAAGTCGCTCAAGTACACCGTCCCGTGCCGGTCGAACAGGATGTTGCCGGGTTTCACGTCGCGATGAACGTAGCCCTGCGAGTGAACGCAGTCCAGCGTCTCGGCGATTTCCATCAGCCAGCCGCTCAACTGTTCCGGCGGCATCCGCTACGGGTGCCCCGTGCTGTCGAGTGGACGCTGTTCCTCGAGACTGCCGCCGGCCTGCCAGGCGGATTGTTACGTTCTCGGTTGCGCCGCGCCGTCCCCATGCCCCATGCCCCCTGTCCCAAAGGCCCGGTTGTCCGGGCAGCGCTCGAAGAAACCAACAGGAATTTCTCTGTCTCGGGTTGGCGCAACAACTTTGCCCGGCCATAGTGGGCACCATTGCGGCGACTTTTCGCTTCCCCAGCGGTTTTCCCGCCAGAGTAGTGCCCTGCGGCTCGGCCGTTCTCCCCACTGCGGCTGGAATTGTGCGGGCGAGGAAGGCAAAACCGTGTCGTGGGAGCATGCCGAAATCACCTTCGAGCCGAACGCCTGGCCATAAGTTTGAAGTCAAGACGCGACCCGAATGGATAAAGGAGATATTGAATGTCGAGTTCAAGATTGGGCGTCATGTTATTGGTTGTGCTGATGGTCACCAACATGGGCCTTGCCTGGAGTTCGGAGGCGGCCGACCGGCCGAATCTGCTGCTGATTCTCGCCGACGATCTGACGTGGCGGGATGTTGGGTTTGTGGGCAACGCCGAAGTCAAGACTCCCCATCTCGATCAACTGGCCAGTCAGAGCATGCACCTGCGGCACATGTTCGTCTCTGCCCCCATGTGTGCCCCCGTCCGCAGCGCGCTGTACACCGGACTGTACGGCGTCCGCAGCGGCGCTTACCCAAACCACTCGCGCACCCACTCGGGTACACGCAGTATCTTCACCCACCTCAAAGCGCACGGCTATCGCGCCGGCTTGCAGATCAAGCAACACGTCGCCCCACGCCAGACCTTTGACTACGAATATCTCGGCGGCGGGCACTTCGATTTCGAAGTCACCCGGGCGTTCATCACTCGCGATCCACAGCAGCCGTGGATGCTCGTGTTCGCCTCGAACTTCCCGCATGTCAATACGTGGGGCCGAGTCGTACCCCAGCAGTTGCGTGCCCACTTTGACGCCGATCAACTAACGGTGCCCGAATACCTGGTCGATACGCCCGAGACGCGCGACAAGCTCGTCAGCTACTATGCCGCTCTGCTGGCGTTGGACAACCAGGTGGGCGAATTGATGAAGATGCTCGAAGAGACCCGGCAGGTCGACAATACGCTGGTGATTTTTCACTCCGAGCAGGGTTGTTCGCTGCCGTATGGCGGGAAATGGTCGCTATATGACAACGGCATCCGCAACACGGCCCTGGCTCGCTGGCCCGGACGCATCCCCAAGGGTTCAACGGCCGATGCTCTGCTGCAGGATGTCGACCTGGCCCCCACGTTTCTCGATGCGGCTGGCGTCGATCCGACCACGATCGACACCGGTCGCCCCGACGCGGACGGCAACACCGGTTTCGACGGAAGCAGCTTCCTGGATGTCCTGTTGGGCGAGACCGATCATCATCGCGACTACGTCTTTGCCCAGCACACCACCGTGGTCGTCCACGGATTCCGCGAGCCGTATCCGATCCGGTCCGTCCGCGACAGTCGCCACAAGCTCATCCACAATATCTCGCACGACAACACGTTCTGGATCCGCGGCATCCACGTCGCCTCGCCGATCGATTCCTGGCGTCAGGCAGCGGAGGACGACGCGGAAATCGCTGCCCGCGTTCGTTGGCTCTCCCACCGCCCGGAATTCGAGTTGTACGACCTCCAGCACGATCCGTTGGAGACCAACAATCTGGCCGACCATTCCGACCACGCTCAGATCAAGCAACGGCTCAAAACCCAGCTCGATGCGTGGATGCGTCAGCAGGGCGACGACGGGCTCGAAACCGAACTCCAGGCCCCTTCTCGCAGACCAGGTGGGTGATTGTTAATGCCGCCGACCGCTGACCGAAGACAAGGAACCATCGATCCTTTGAATCGTTCGATCTGATTAGGCCTGGTCGGATCCGTGCAATTGGCGCAGATGGTGTGTTGCCGCAACGACGGATTGGATGGCGAATTCGACTTGCTCCAGCGTGTTGAATCGTCCCAACCCGAAACGCAAACTGGATCGCGTCTGATCGGCATCCAATCCCAGTGCTTGCAGCACGTGGCTGGGCGTCGGGTCGGCAGAGGAACAAGCGCTGCCGCTGGACACCGCTAGATCCCGCATGTTCATCATCAATGCTTCGCCATCGACGTCACCGAAACAGCAGTTCAGGTTTCCCGGCAATCGCAAGTGCGTGAGCTGCAGTGTCGGTCCATTCAACGAGATGCCCGCAATCCGCTGCCGCAACCCGTCGTACAGATGATCTCGCAAATGGGCCAATCGAGAGCTTTCGTCCAGTCCTTCGTCACGGCATAATTCCAGTGCTTTGGCCAATCCTACGATTCCCGGTACGTTGGCCGTCCCGCTGCGAAATCCGTATTCTTGCCGCCCACCGTCGATTTGGGACTCCAGACGCACTCGAGGCGTTCGTCGACGGACAAACAAGGCGCCGATGCCTTTCGGACCGTAGATCTTGTGTCCCGAGAAGCTCATCAAATCGACTTGCCATCGCTCGACGTCCACCGGGATCTTGCCGACGGCTTGTGTCGCATCGGTGTGAAACACAACGCCACGTTGCCTGCAGCAACGGCCGATCTCTTCCATCGGCTGCAAGACACCGATCTCGTTGTTGGCCGCCATCACCGAGACCAGGACGGTATCATCGCGGATGGCAGCGGCCAGTTGTTCCACATCGATCGTCCCTGCATCCTCGTGGCCATGGGGGCGCACGGGCAGCAGAGTGACCTCGAATCCATGCTTTTCCAATCGAGCCAGCGGGTCCAGAACCGCTCGGTGCTCGGTGGCCACGCTGATCGCGTGGTTTCCACGACGGCGAGTTCGTTCGCAGACACCGCGGATCGCCAGATTGTTGCTCTCGGTCGCACCGCTGGTGAAGATGATCTCGCGAGCCTGAGCGCCGATCTGCTGGCCGATCGACTGACGAGCCTGATCGACAGCCGCTTGGGCAGCCCAGCCAAAGGCATGGCTGGTGCTGCCCGCGTTGCCGTATTGACGACAAAAGAAGGGCAACATGGCATCCAGCACACGCGGATCGGTCTGCGTGGTGGCATGGTTATCCAGATAAATGGGCTTTTCCATCGGAAACTCTGACCCCCTCTACATTCCGGGACGGCAGCGGGCGCAGCCAGGTGCGAATCTCGCTCTCGTAGATGCTTGCCAGATTGCCCAACACCAGTTGATCCAGGAATTTGGCGGCGCCGCATTGCGGATCGATGTCGGCTCGCTCGGCAGTCGGCCAGCGTTGCTCAGGTTCTGGCGCGATGAGCCGCCGGCAAAAATCCATCAGCATTTCGCAATCGCGGACGCCCGAGGGGATGAGATCCTTCAGGCGGCGAGGCAAATCTCGTTTCGCTTGGATTAGATCCTCGATATCGTCGATCCCGGCAAAGACGCGTTGGCCCGCCAAAAGCTCGACCAGCACGTAGCCCAAGCTGGCCAAATCGCTACGGCGAGTCTGCTTACAGCCTTCCAGGGT
>SKVE01000830.1 GCA_007129635.1 Planctomycetaceae bacterium | reverse complement strand
TGGCTCGCCGGATGACCTCAGTCACGTTGAGAGATCTGGCGACTCGCTTGGGCTTGGGGCGACCCGAGAGCGTCAGTAATCTCACCCGCCGGATCGATCGAGATCTCGAAAAAGACTCCCGATTGCGGATTGATGTTGACAATATCGAACGGCAACTATCGGATAAAACAAACAACAAGGTCTGACCCCAAAACCGACGCTTCTTTCGAGCGGCGGGGCGATGACGCCAGCAGGGCGGCGGGGCCAGCACCCAAGAGCAGCAAGGCAGGCGGCAAGGCCAACAAGGCGGAGACGAATTCACGACGATCTATTCCTCGATTATTCTGTGATTTACTCATAACATTTCCTTTCATCAATTGATTTCAGTAGAAAGATTCACACTATCTGGTTGTCTAATGCCAAAGACCTATGCGCCGAAAAGGTCTTTGGCCAAATCAGAGCGATCGGTTTAGGATGCGGCGGGCTGTCGGACGCCTTTTTGGAACCAACTGGCCCGCTCGCCTCTGTCCCTGGCAATCAGCCCGGCCCAGCGATGGTCATCGATGCTCGGCAGCCTGAACTCGACCTGCTCCAAAAGCGTTCGGTTATCATCGTCGTCGTAGAGTCGGCCGACGAGCAGATTGCCTTCAACTTGCAGATCGAGAGTGTACCAGGTATTGATGGCAAACACAGTGGCCGGTCCATAAGTACGATTCTGGGAAAGGGGCGAGTCGTTGTTGTAAAGGTGCAGACCCGGGATGCCGGGCTTGGGGCGCAGAGACAGGCTGCCCGGCTTGATGCGCAGGTTCAGGCCGAGTGCGTTGGCGCCGCCGCCGTCCGAGCGTACACAGAGGCCAACGTAGCCGTCGGGCTGCGTGGCCATCACGCGGGCACGCACGCGAACGTCTTTGCTGCCGAAATCCTTAACCTGCACATTGTACGGCGCGGTGTTGGAGGTGCCGTTGAATTCCACATACTGGGCCGCTTCAAAATACCTGTCATAATATTGTCGATATTCGCCTGTCTCAATCAAGGTGTTGCTGTTGGCGTCGCCGGCCTTGGTCCAGCCGCGTCTGGTTTGCAAGGTTTCTGAGGGACCCTCAACGGGTACGGTAAACTCGTCACGGAAGACGCCGTCGCCGGCATCGCCCCCGCGCAGCAAGAGGATATCGTCGATATAATCGGCAAACTTTTCGGCTGTGGCGGCATCCCGGACGCGCCGCAGGAGGGTATGCGGACCGTCCGGTGAGGAGATGAAGCGATGATAGCCATAATAGGAGGAGCTTGAGTCGTCGTTTATCTCGAGCGTTCCGCGCACCTTAGTGATATCCGCACCGTTGAGATTCGTAAATCCGCGTACCGCGGTAATGACACTCATCATGTCAAGGGCAGCCGCCACGGGACGGTCTGTCGGTTGTCGATGGAGTAGAAAAATGCGTTTGGCCGGGTGCAGGTCGGACAGTTGCGCACGGAGATCAGGTCGGCAAGAATGAACCCCGTAACCAAGGTAGGAGTCGACAATATACACGGGGATCTCGGTCGGCCAGTTCTCGGCGACGTACTTAACGGCGAAGGGATCTGTATTAGAAAGGTTCGAGTCCCTTTGCCACCTGGCTTCGGGGTGATTCGGGTTGCATCTGCCGCCCATAAAATGGAGTTCCGACACCCGATCACGCACCAGTTGCGGATGTTGCTCCAGAAACGTTCGCAGGTTGGTCTGCCCACCAGTGACGATGATCTTGGCCTTGGCGCCGGGCGGCAGCGCGTTGAGGGCATTGGCGTAAACCTCGACGGCATCAGGATAGTCTGCCCTGTGCCGCCGTGTGTGGCCGTAATTAAATGTGTCGGCCGCCATGTATTGACAATACAACGACTCATCGTAGAGCTGCGTTTTGGTAGGATCGTAGGGCCACAGATCATCGCGGTAAGAGCCAAGCGGAATATCCCCGCGGCCAAAGTAGTGCAGGGTCGCGGCCATCGTTGCGGTGGAGTCCTCATGCAGTTCGCTGGTTCCGCAGGCAATGATCCTGCACTCGCCGGCAGCTTCGAGTTCAAGAAGCATACACAATGCCGCCGGGCCGTCTGAGTCACTTTCAAAGTCATCCTCGAAAATGACATATAGCACGTCTTTTGCGGGGCGGGGCGATGACGCTAGCAAGGCCGAGGGGCCGGCACCCAGAAACTGGGCAGCAGGGGGCAAGGCCAACAAGGCGGTTATGAATTCACGACGATCTATGCCTCTATTCTTGTAGGATTTACTCATTGCATTTCCTTTCTATTCCAGGTAGCCGCTCACGGGTATTTGTGTAGTATTGAGCAACGCACTCAATGTCAAATACCTGCTTCTGACTTAATGCATTGCAGCATACTCAAGGCGGGATGTCAAAATTTTCTCAGGTAAAAATTCATATTCGTCCGAGCCACTTGCAAGACCTTTCAAAATGCAAATAACGTGTCCACTAAAAACTTTTGCCGGACTTGCTCGGTCGTCATCCGACGAATTTGTCCGGATGAGGCATATAACTGACTGATAGGAATTTTAACTGATAGGAATCTTAAACCACCACGGACGAGAACGACTACTGATAGGAATTTTAAACCAGTATAAGTGCTGCAGATCGACCGGGATCTGTTCGGCCGGTAGTTGCTCGACGGCTTCCAGCGGGGTATCCGGCGAGATGCTCAATTGCCGCGCCAGGCGAGTTCGAGCCGTGTCGAGTTCCTGCTGCAATCGAACCAGTTGATTGTCCAGTTCCAGCACCTCCAATTCGGCTCGCAGCACGTCCTGCTGATTGACCTGTCCCACGCGGAACCGGGCCGCCGCGATTTCCTGCCGTCCCAGCAGCAGTTCGCGATCCGCCTGGCTGATCTGGATCGCCTGCTGGACGAAATACAACTGGTAATAGGCGATCTTGACTTGTTCGATCACGGCCAGTTCTGCAGTCGCCCACTGGGCCCGTACTCGCTGGGCTTCCTGAGCGGCGACTTCGGCACGAGATTGCAATTTGCCCGACCAGGGGATCTGCTGGCTCACGCCCATCTGAATCACCTGTCGCATCTCGCCCATGCCCATGGGTGCCAGGAAGGGATTCACTTCCAGCATCGGATCTTCCAGACTGGCAGCCTGGGGAATCCTGTACGACGCCGCTTCCATTTGCTTCCGCGCGGCTTCGATCGCTGGATTCTGCGCAACGGCCCACGCGATCAGGGTCTCGACCGGCTGAGGCCCCGACAACTCGGGGACCTCGACACTGGGCAAAATCGCCGAGCACTGAGCGTAACAACCGGCATCGATTTGTGCAGCCATCCAAGCATAGTCCGGGTCACGGATGGCATGAGCGGGCGGGGTCGACCGGCAACCGGCGGTTGGCAGCCAAGCGATCGAGCAGAGCACAAGCAGGCCAAGCCGATGAGGATTGCAAAACATGATCAGGCTTTCCGGCGGGTTGTTCGGCGGGTTGTTCGGCGGGTTGTACGGCAAGCAAGGCGGACGGGCAGCGGCAGTTGCGTGCAAGGGCGTCGCGTACGAATCCTGCGTTTCGCTGCGGGTGCGGCGACGCGAGCGGACGACACATCCCTCATCGCTCCTTATCGGCAGCTCATGCCAGCTTCGCCATCATGGGACGGTCGAAAGCGAAAACCGCTGGCAGGTCGACGCCAGCGTTGCTAGCACGCTTTCCGGCCAAGATGGCACACACAAACGGAACAAACCACTTTCGCCCGAATCCTATGGTTCCCTTTCAGGGAGCCGAGATCCCTTCATTATCCGTCAGGCGTGGGATCTCTTCGTCCAACACCAATGCCCGAACGTATTGCGTCGGAGGCGAGCCGTACGAGAGGATCGTATCGTGGTATTCTTTCAAATCGAAATCGTCGCCCCAAGCCCGTTGGACATCGCGCCGCAAGTCGAACAGTTCCTGGGTACCGACAAAGTAGGTGGAAAGCTGGGCCGAGGTCAGTTGGGCACGCACCCATTTGCCTGCCGCTTCGCGTTCTTCCTGAAAGGTGTCTTCCACCATCAACCGCATCGCCTGGTCCCGAGTCATCCCCTCCGTGTGTATCGCCTGGTCGATGATCGCATTGCCGATGCCGCGTAGATACCACTTCAGGTTGATCAGCCGCATCAGGGGATCGTGGTCCATCAGTCCTGCATCGATCATCACACGTTCCGAGTAGATCGCCCACCCTTCGATGAAGACGCCTGAGGACAGCACCGCTCGAAGCTTTCCCGGATAACGGTTGGAATGAGCGAGTTGGACGAAGTGGCCTGGCATGGCTTCGTGCATGGTCAGGTTATGGATGGAGCGGACGTTGTATTCGCGCAGGAACGACTGTACCTGCTCCGACGTCCATTCTTCCGGCAACGGAGCGATGGCGTAGAAGGTGCTCAGCCCCACATCCAGGACGCCGGGCGAGTCGCAGTAGGCCAGCGAAACGCCCCGCTGGAACTCGGGCATGATGATGATCTCGATCGGGTCCGGCGGCAAAGTCACCAGGTCCTTCTCACGTACAAACTCCGTGCACATCGCCAGAGAATCTTTCGCCGTTTGCACGATCTGATCCGCCGCAGGCGTGTCCTGGTATGCCAGTTCTAAGGCCGCGCGGATGATCGCCTGTTTGTAGGCGTCGGACGGTTCTGAAGGGAACTCGGTAAAAGGGAATTTGTCTCGGTAGACCTCCAACGCGATGCCATACATTTCGTCCCGCACTCGGACCAGCTCCCGTTCGGCTCGGTCCCGGACTTGGGCGCGTGTGAGCGGTGCCTTCAGTGTGAAAGCCAGTTTCTGATCGAACAACTCGGCGCCTAACCGAAAATCGCCGCGGGCATTGGGCAACAGTTCTTCTTCCAGCCATTGCTGGTGCGTGCGCACTTCCGCTTCTGCCGCTTCGATCGCCCGGATCAAACGTTTTCGCGTCTCCGGCGATAATCTGTCCAGTTGCGGTTTGACCATGTTGTTCAGGATACTCAACACACCCGGATTCTGTTGGACGGCCGTCTCGGCATGGACCTGGGGTACTCGAGCGGGCTCGAGTGTGTCGCGGATCTGTTGGTACAAGCGAGGAAACTGCTCCAGACGGTCGACCACGTGGCCTAGACGCTGTTCGATCGGAGCGAAGTCGCGAGCCATCAGGCTGTAGATGGCACTGCCGCACAACCGAGTGTACGTCAACGGATCCCAGGCCCATGGCTGCAGAACCTCCTGCCGCCACAGGAAACCTTTCAACTCGTATTCTAACAAGGCATGGTCAACCTGGTTCGAACGCGAAAGCTGTGCCCAGTCGATTTGACTCAATGAGCTTAGGTATCGTTGCCAGAACTCACGCGTCCGCTGTCGAGCCGCTTGGCTGATGTCGTCCAGTCGACTATCGAAGCGGTGGTCCCCCAAGGCCGTTGCTCCGACAGGAAAATACGCAGGAAACTCGTCCATATACGCCGCTGCCAGTTGCTCGAACTGCCGGTCGGCCGAGTCGGCAGCGGGTAACAGACCCGGTAGCAGGGGCTGAGCCAAGATGATCATCCAACGTGAAAACGACATTCC
>SKVE01000520.1 GCA_007129635.1 Planctomycetaceae bacterium | reverse complement strand
TTGGGCCACCCGACCGCTCAAGCCGGTATCACGTGCGTTTCCTGCCATTCGATCACCTCGATCAACAGCACTCGAGGCAACGCGGATTACACGATCGAACAACCGGTCCACTACCCTTTCGCGCGCAACCGCAGCGCCGCGTTGCGATGGATCAGCAACCAATTGATCAAAGCCAAGCCGGAATTCCACAAACGCACCTTCCTGAAACCGTTCCACTCGACGGCCGAGTTCTGTTCGGTCTGTCACAAGGTCCATCTGCCTTACGAGCTGAACCATTACCGGGAGTTCCTGCGCGGCCAGAACCACTACGATTCGTATCTGCTGAGCGGCGTTTCGGGGCACGGAGCCCGTAGTTTTTACTATCCGGACGTAGCTGAGCAGAACTGTAACGGTTGCCACATGCCGCTGAAGCCTTCGACCGATTTCGGAGCCCAGGTTTACGACGGGGTCGCCCAGCCCAGCATCCACGATCACCTGTTCCCATCAGCCAATACGGGGATCGCCTGGTTGCGGGATCAGCCGCAGGTTATCCAACGGCACCAGGATTTCCTGCAGGGGATCGTCCGCGTCGATCTGTTCGGCTTGCGGGAGGAAGGGCAGATCGATGGCCCGTTGGTCGCGCCGCTGCGACCCGATGTGCCCGTGCTTCATCCCGGCAGGACCTACCTGCTGGAAACGGTGATCCGCACGCTGGCGATGGGACACCACTTCACCCAGGGCACGACGGATTCCAACGAGATCTGGTTGGAGGTGACGGTAACGTCCGGTTCCCGAGTGATCGGACGCAGCGGAACATTAGACCCCCAGCGGGGCAACGAGGTCGATCCGTGGGCTCACTTTGTCAACGTTTTCATGCTGGATCGGGAAGGCAACCGGATCGACCGCCGAAACGCCCAGGACATCTTCACTCCGCTGTACAATCATGAAATCCCGCCCGGCGCTGCCCAAACCGTGCATTACGCGCTGGAATTGCCCGAAGACCTGGACGCGCCGGTCACGGTGTCGGTGCGGTTGCAGTACCGCAAATTCGACCAGCGTTTCATGGACTTCGTCGCGCGGGTGAACGCCGAATTGGGTAATTCCATCCGCGGTTACCAGCCCGGCCAGCCCTATACCAACGATCTGCCGATCACCACGTTGGCGGAGGATCGGATCACGTTTGCGGTTGCTGGATCGAGCGAAAGGGTCGAGCAACCGGTGCCGGACATCCCGGTCTGGCAGCGTTGGAATGACTACGGGATCGGGCTGCTGCTGCGGGGCAGGGCCAAATTGCGCCAGGCGGAAGAGGCTTTTCTGGCGGTCGAACGGTTGGGCCGTTACGACGGACCGATGAATCTGGCAAGGGTCTATGAACGCGAGGGCCGATTGGACGAAGCCGTCGACGCCTTGAATCGGGCCGCCCGGTACCAAGACGATCCACGGTTTCCCCACTGGACCTGGAATTGGCTCAGCGGACTGGTCAGTCGCCAGCAGGGTTTTTTGGAGACGGCGGCCGAGCATTTACGGAACGTGTTGCAGGTTCGTACCGAATCGATGGTCCAGCGGCACCTGGATTTCAGCTTGGATTATGAAGTCCTGAACCTGTACGGGGAAACCTTATTCCTGCTGGGCCAACAACGGCAGCGTCAGGAGCGCCAGGACGAAGCTCGTGACTACTGGCGTCAGGCTGTCGAGGTCTTCCAACGCACCTTGGCGATCGACAGCGAAAACGTGGCCGCTCATTATAACCTGCAACTGCTGTACGAGCGGTTAGGGGACCAACCGCGGGCGGACGAGCATCACCGGCTGCACCAGCGTTACAAGCCGGACGACAACGCTCGAGACCGGGCTGTTCGTTTGGCTCGCGAGAAGTACCCGGCCGCCAATCACGCCTCGTCGGATGTCGTCATCTATCGGTTGACGCCGCCGGGAACCGAAGGCCCACCGAGCCTGCCCGCTCCGTCGCCCGCCAACGTTCGCTCGGCAGAGGAACCATGACCATGGAGGGCCCTGTGGGACAAGAAGATCGCCGTGCGACCACGACTCCGGAAACGGATAAATCGCAGGACATTCGGGTGGCGACTGCGGCTCGCCGATCGTTGCTGGTCGTGGGCGCGTTGGCCGCCTGCATCGCGACCGGTCTCTGGTGGCTGCGCCGCGAACCGGCGATGGAGATCTCGGCACCGGCGGAGATCACCGAGGCCAGAATTCGCGAATTGCCGGCTCACAGCATCCCTCGCATCCCGTTCACCGACATCACCCAGGCGGCCGGGATCACGTTTGTCCACGAAGACGGCGCTTATGGGGACAAGCTGCTGCCAGAGACGATGGGGGGCGGGTGTGCTTTTTTCGACTTTGATGGGGACGGGCGTCCCGATCTGCTGCTGGTCAATTCCCAGCGATGGCCGTGGGACCAGCGTCCCGAGCAGGGGCCAGCCACCCTGGCCTTGTACCGCAACGAGGGCGACGGGCGTTTTACCGATGTCACTCAGGCTGCCGGGCTGGATATCTCGCTGTTTGGCATGGGCGTGGCCGTGGGCGACTTTGATCATGACGGACACGTCGACGTGTTCATCAGCGCGTTGGGCGAAGACCGGCTGTTTCGCAACATGGGCGACGGCACGTTTATCGATGTGACGGACCAGACCGGCGTAGGCGGTGGGGCAGATGACTGGAGCACCAGTTGCGGCTGGCTGGACTACAACAACAACGGCCTGTTGGATCTGTTCGTGTGCAACTATCTGAAATGGTCCAAGGAAGACGATCTGGCTCAGGATTTTCAATTGACTGGCGGCGGTCGAGCCTACGGTCGCCCGCAGGACTTCGAAGGCACCTTTTCCCGGCTGTATCGCAACGAGGGCGATGGCCGTTTCACCGAGGTGTCGGCCGAAGCGGGCATCCAGGTACGCAACCCGCTGACCGGCCAGCCGATGGGGAAATCGCTGGGCGTCATTTTCTACGATTTCGACCGGGACGGCTGGATGGACATCGTTGTGGCCAACGATACGGTGCAGAACTTCTTGTTCCACAACCAGGGCGACGGCACCTTTCAGGAGATCGGCACGATGGCCGGCGTGGCTTTCGACATGGCCGGCGCGGCTCGAGGCGCGATGGGCATCGATGTGGCTCGGTTCCGCAACAACCAGGCGGTGGGCATCGCCATCGGCAATTTTGCCAACGAGGCGACGGCCCTGTACGTCAGCTATGAACGCAACCTGCGGTTCATCGACGAAGCCATCCCTACCGGACTGGGGCCGCCGACCCGCAATGCCCTGACCTTCGGCGTGTTCTATTTCGACTATGACCTGGACGGGCGCCTGGATCTGATGGCCGTCAACGGGCATCTGGAGCGCGAGATCAATCGGGTCCAGGCCAGCCAGCATTACGAGCAGCCGCCCCAACTGTTCTGGAATGCGGGGCCCGAACATGGTACCGAATTCTGCCTGGTTGGCGACCAGCAGTCGGGACCCGACCTGGTTCGGCCGCTGGTCGGCCGCGGCGCCGCCTTTGCCGACATCGACCACGACGGCGATCTGGACGTGTTGTTCACCGGCATCGCCCAGCCGCCTCGCCTGCTGCGCAACGATCAACAGACCGGTCACCATTGGCTGCGCGTGTGGCTGAAAGGCATTCGCTCCAATCGCCATGCGATCGGTGCACGGGTCGAACTCGATGTGGCCGGTCGCACGCTCAGCCGATCGGTCATGCCCACGCGCAGTTACCTGTCCCAGGTCGAATTACCGGTCACCTTCGGGTTGGGTGACCGGAACGCCATCGACGCTGCGCGAGTCATCTGGCCCGCTGGCACCGTCCAGATCATCGATCCTCCCGCCGTCGACCAGACCATCATCATCCATGAAGATTTATCGCTACCAGCGAATCGAACGGGTCGTCAAGACGACCCAGGCCCGGCGACTCGCTGAACGGAGAACCACGCATGAAAGTGCTGTTTTTGCACGGTTGGCAGTCAGTACCCGGCGGCTTGAAGCCGTCCTACTTGCAGGATCAGGGCTGGCAGATTCTGAACCCCGCGTTGCCGGACGAGGACTTCGCTGCCGCCGTGGCGATCGCCCAAGCCGAATTCGACCGGCATGATCCCGACGTGGTCGTCGGTTCCAGCCGCGGCGGCGCCGTCGCCATGAACATCGATGCGGGCAGTACCCCCTTGGTCCTGCTATGCCCAGCCTGGAAACGCTGGGGATCGGCGACCGGGGTCAAGGCGAAGGCGATCATCCTGCATTCGCCGGCCGACGATGTGATCCCGTTCGCCGACAGCCTGGAATTAAGGACTCGCAGCGGCCTGGCACCCGAATCGTTAATCGTCATCGGTGACGATCATCGGCTGGCCGACCCCCAGTCGCTGGCGGCGATGGCCGCGGCTGTCAGGTCGCTGGCCGGGCCGAAGAAGGAAGCGTTGGTCTTCCAGCGGGACGAAACGGCCGCCCTGGATTGCCCTTTCGGCCAAGTGCAACGTATCGTTACTGGGGGACGGGGAGGGATCGCCAACGTGCATGTGGTGCAGATCACGCGCGGCAACCAGCATCTGCATATGGGCTATGATGAGATCTATTACCTGCTGAGCGGGACCGGCACCATCACACTGGACCAGCATACTCATCGGCTGCGCCCGGGCAGCGTGGCCGTGATCCCGGCCGGCGTGCCGCACAGCCTGATCGCCGATCCCGGCCAGACCCTGCAGTTCGTCATCTTCGGCACGCCACCGTTGCCGATGGACCACCCACTGGCTCGACCGCATGTGAATAATCCGGGGTAACCCTCTGTTGCGTGTCTTTCGTTGCCATCGCACTTCACGCCAACCAGCGTTTGACCAGCCAAATGGCAGCGGCTGTACGGCAAGACATGTCCAGTTTTCGCAACACTTTTTGCACGTGTTCCTTCACGGTTTCTATGCTGATGTTCAGCGAACGAGCGATCTCGCGATTGCTGAGGCCATAGGCTAAATGTCTGAGCACCTGGTACTCGCGGCGGGTCAGCGGCACATCATCCGCCTTGGGATCAGACCGCTCGTGCAACGTGGCTCTGATCTGGCTGAACAGCGTGTCCGCTGCCAATTCGCCTCCCGCGACAGCCCGGTGGATCGCGGCGACGTACGCTTCGGCCGGCACGTCCTTCAGCAGAAAATCCACGGCACCCAGGACCACGGCACGAGCCACGTAGCTGGGATTGTCGTAAGCCGAGATCATGATCACCTTGGTCGCTGGCGTGTTCTCCCGGATCTGCTCCAAGGCGTCCAGCCCATCCAAGTCCGGCATCCGCACGTCCAACAGCAATACGTCGGGCTTGTGACGCTCGGTCAGCGATATCGCTTCGTTCCCGGTCGTCGCTTCGGCCACGAGTCGAATCTCGCTACTCGCCAGCAGGACGGCCAGTCCTTTGCGGATGACTTCCTCATCATCCGCCACGATCAATTTGACCACCATAATTCCCCTTCCCAGAAGCAGATACACATCATTGCGATTCAGGCCACCGACAAATAGTGTATCACCGATTCCAGCGGAAAACCAACCCACCAGCGCGCAA
>SKVE01000922.1 GCA_007129635.1 Planctomycetaceae bacterium | reverse complement strand
GCCGCAGTCGTCCGTGATCTGGCTGAGTGCCTGGTCCAGATGCTCGAGCGGTTGACCGGCTCGCTCGATCTTCGCCAAGATCCGGGACGCTTTTTTCGAACGTAACATGTCGCGGTGGAAATCGGCCAGCCAAGTCGGGCATTTGCTGAGCAACTTGCGGGCTACCGTCAAACGCTCGACGAATGCGTCGACGTCCCCGCCGATCTGGAACGATTCGGCCAGACGCTGCTGCTGGTAGTCGCGTTCGGCGGCGGCGTGGTACTCGGCATCCAACGCAGACAGCACTTGGGTCCAGGTCGGCTGGACGACGTGGGCCTGGAAGTTATAGGACCTTTTCAGCACGGCGCGCAGCCGCCACCAGGCCGGATGGAGCCACGGGAACCATTGGTGCTCGAAACGCTGCGCTTGTTGCCAGGCGATCCGCAGCGCGTCGGGCGGGAGCTTCTCGATCCACTCGCCGGTGGCCCCGCTGGCCTGGTCGAACGTTTTCGCCCGGGCTCGCAGCTTCTGCAACTCGCGCGAGAAAGTCCCGACGCGCTCGCTCTTTCTGTCCAACAACGCTACCTGACCCGATTCGGCCAAGGGCCGAGTCGCGGCGGCGTAGGCGACCAGTAATCGGGTGGCGGCGAGTGTCTCCCAGTTGGCTCGATCAGTCTCGCTCTTCTCCAGGGTCTCGATCAGTCGCGGAATCCAAGACTCGGCCGTCCGGACCGCCTGGGTAATCGCATACAGCGGGCGGTCGAGCAGGGCCACGCGAGGCGACAGGATGGCCAGCGCGTGTCGCGCCAAGATGCCCTCGCGTTGAAATTCTCGCACCTCTTGATCCAACGTTCCCAGAAGCTCGCGATGCTGCCACCAATCCGCGTAGGCGGGCAACTGCTCGCGCTGGATCGGCGTCAACTCGGGCAACTTGGCATGCAACTCGATACATCGTTCCAGCAACTGCCGCGTGGTGATCGCAGACCGTTCGGGCACGACGTGCATCGCCGCGTCGAACTGCATCAACGGTGTCAGTTCCTCCAGCAAGCGTTTCAGCACGTTGCCCCGCGTCCTTGTCCGGCGTTTCTTGCCGAGCTGGTTCTCCGCGTCCGCCAACGCCATTTCATACGTCTGCTTCAGATCCATGACGAAACCGCGTTTGTCGGTCTGCGAATCGTGGATCAGGCAGCAGGATTCGGCCAGTCCGCATTGTCGCAGCCGAGCGTAGACCACGTCGATCGCAGCCCGTTTCTCGCACACGAACAGCACCCGCTTGCCGTGGGCCGCAAAGTCGGCGATCAGATTGGTGATCGTCTGCGATTTGCCGGTTCCCGGCGGGCCCTGGATGATGTAGCTGAGCCCCGCGCGGGCTTCTTCGATCGCGATGGATTGAGTCGGATCGCAGGGCACGACGTCGTAGCGATCCTCCAGCGGAGCGGCGGCGGGCAACGACCGCTCGACGTTTCGAGGCACCAGCGAGAACGTGGCGTCGAAAGCGGCGTTGTCACGCGGTTGCTCCAGCAGCGCCTCGTAGTCGCGGACCAGCGACATCTTGCGGTACTTGAAGTTCGCCAACGTCACACCGCACCGATCAAAGCTCCACTGGTACGGATTCTCCGTGCCACCGGTCTGCAAGGCGTAGAACGTCCGCTCGACCTCGACGGCCGGGGGCGTTTCCGGCGGCGAAGCGTAGCTGCGGGGCCGCGGCTTCTCCTCGATGATCTCCCGCAGATGCGTGGCCGGGGGCCGGATCTTGGTCTGAAACAGCGTCAATCCCAACGGATGGTAATTCGCGGGATCGTAGCTGTAGTCCAGCTCCAGATACGACCGGACGCCGCGCCCAGCCAATCGAGCCCGTTGGCGATACTGATCCATCCGCCGCCGAGCCCGTTCGTGGATCACAGCGATCCGCGGACGGTCGATGCGTTCGAGGGTCACGGCCGGCTCGCTGGCTTGAATCTGTGCCGAAAGCAACTCGTACAGCGAATCGAGCGTCGTGGTGGCCAACTCGATCGTCTCGGGCAACAGGATCCCGTACAACTCGCGGAAATGGTGCCGGATCACCGGATTGATCTCCGCTTCGGAACTCAGTACCTCCAATACGTACTGGTCGCGGATTCCCTTCTTCTTCTTCAATTCGACCGGCAACAACACCAGGGGCGATTCGAATCGCTCCGGCGGCGACTCCTTCAGATTGAACCAGTGCAGGAAGCAGATCACCAGCCGCAGTTGGGCGAACCCGAATTCGGCCTGGTCGCGACGCGCCTCGGCGGCCAGATGGTCCAGCACGCCGGGCAGATACAAGGCCTCGTTGAAATTCAGGTACCGGTTCAGCGACAAACTGCCGCTGCGCAGGATCGTCTGTTGCAAGTCGTCGGTCCAGACCAGAATCTGCTCGGGCTGGATGCTCTTGTGATCGAACGACAGCGGTACCGACGCATGAGTCAGGTTGACCGTCTGCATCGTGGGGCGAAAGTTCAGCAGCCGGTTGCGACGCGAGATCTCGAACAGCCGTTCGCGCAGCTTCGTCAGCACCGCGTGCTGCTTGGTCGGCAGGTCGGCGGGGGCGAGTTCTGCGAGCCGAGCCAGTTCGAAATCGAAATCCACGTCCTGTTCGCGATAGTTCTCCAGATTGCGGATCAGCGCGGCCAGATCCTGAGCCCGGCGATGCCGGTCCAGTTCGGTCATTCGCACGATCGCCTGGGCCAGCACGGGGTGCAGATCCCGGTTCAGTGCGAACAGGTTCCTGCGGCTCGCCACGAAACGCACCAGATCCTCGCGGTCGGTGAAATCGAGCCCGCAGGCCAGGCTGGCCAGGATCAGCCCCAAGCTGAACACGTCGGTCAGCGGGTCGTGGTGCTGCAGTTCGTGCTCCCAAGAAACGTAGCCCGGCAAGTAGACGGGCGCGACCAGATCCTGGCCGCGCTGGCCGACCGTGGCATCGACGAACGTGTCCGATCCGTCGTCGATGTCGACCGTGCGATGCGCCTCGGCGATCACCTCGACCGCCAACGACCGCTTGATCGCCAAGCGTTCGACGGCGGTGCGGTTCTCGCGCATCGGCTGGCGTTTGGCTTGCTCGAACCAGATCCGACCGTCTTCGACGTGCAGTGCGTCCAAGCCTTCCAACGGCGCCACCTTGCCGGCCGCATGGGCTTCCAGCGTCTCGCGCATCAGCGGCAGGACGTTGGCCAGGCAATCGGCGGTGGCGAATCCATCGCCCGCCAATCGGGCTCGGAGAAAACCGTGAAAATCCGTATGGGTCTCTGTCATGGGGCCTCGTTCTGCTGCGCCGTGCCGGCCAGCAGTTCATCCTTCTGTTGATCGATCCGTTCCAATTGGCTCTTGCGCAGCCGCATTTCCCGCCGAGCGTGGTCCATGAAACGTTCCTTCCATCCCAAGCGGTCGGTCAGGACCAAGGCCGCCGCCAACGGCAGTTGTTCCAAGTCGCGGTCGACGGTGACTAAGTCGAGCAGGACGAAGCAGTAGTAATCCTGCATGGCCGCATCGTCCGTCGCCAGCAACTCGGCCAGACTCCCGTCCGTTTGCTGCTCCGCATCCTGCGTCGCGGGCGGCGCGTAGTCGTCGAAGAATCGCCGCACGTGATTCAAGACCGGCTCGGATTGCATCCAGGGCCAAGCGAGCATCGCGTCGATCAGCCGCCGCGTCCAGACGGCGGCTCGCTTCTGCGTCACCAGGTCCAGCGACTCCAGTGCGGGACATCCTTCGATCATCAGACCGGTCTTGCTGTCCGTTACCGGATCGCCCTCGGACCACAGACGCAAGGCTCGGGCACGGATGAACGCTTCGGGATGAGTCCATTCGGCTGCCTTGGCCGCTCCTTGGCTGAAGACCTCCTCGGCCTGCTGCAAATAGCTGTCGGCGCTCACTTCCTTTAGACCCGTGCTGACCTTGATCAGCATCGCCACCGTGGGCAACAAATCGCCGGTCGCCAGCAGCGATGCCCGGTCGCAGAAAATCTCCGTGTAAAGCGCAAACAGCCGGGCGCTGGCGAAATGCGGAGTTTCCGCTCGCGGGTCGTGTGTCAACGCCGAAAGCAACTGATCCACGACCAGGAACTCGCCGTCCCAGCCCTGCCACAACAACAGGTGGCCCAATTCATGAGCCAATACCGCGCGGAATTCCAAGTCGGTCAGCGTCGCGGCGACCGATCCATGCAACACGATGTGTGCCTCGCCGGGTACGTAAGCCAGCGAGGCGTTCAGACCGACCGGTTCTTGGGCCTGATACAGCGTGATGGGCAAATCCAGCGCCAGGGCCGACGCCGCTTGTTCCGCCGCGTCGTACCAGGCGGTGTTGCTCGAGCGTTCGATCCGGTACGTCGACTTCAACAGCTCGAACCGCACCGCATCGGTCTGCTCCTTGCGCACGCGATTGGCGGCGAACCAAGCCCAAACCTCCGGCTCGTCGTTCTTCAAATAGTCCCGAATCGCCAGATGGTAGGGCAGAGGATTCAAATCGTCCAAGGTCCGCATCGCTGTGGTTCCGTCCGAGACAATGAGGCGTTGTCAAACGCCTCGCTTTGGTAAAAAGGGATCGTCGATCCGTCCGGATGAGAGATCGACTCCTGTCATGAAAACCTGGTTACTCCCGCGCGATGAACTGCCGCCGAGATCCCTACCCTTCCTTAACTCCCCGGATGGGTGCGGGGCATTCTGGCTGTTGCCGGGTTGTGCATGCAAACGGTTCTATCTTAGCGCGAAACGCGGGCGGGAATCAAGCACCCAAGGCATCCTTCCGCCCCGACGCTTACGTCGGGCGACATGATCCGAGAATTCCGACTGATCTTGATAATCTGTCTGGGCAAGGCATGACGAATAAACCAATTGCGACGTTTCGCAACGCAAAAGCAACATACACATCGATAGGCTCGCTAAGATGTCATACACCGGCAAGTACACGGTCCTATCGTCGCCGATCTCGCCGAGTGGCATCGGCCCGCCCCAACGCCCGGCAGGGGCCCTGGAAACCGGCAACGCGGCCGGTATCCTGGACCAGCGCATCGGAGGTACGTTCATCTGGTATCCTCAACCGCTGGGATTCCAAGCGGAATGGAACGTCGGCCGCGGTCCGTCGTTGAATGACGCGCAGACGGAGGTCATCGATCGGCCGCTGAAGGGCGGATACGCGATGACGATGCTTCGCTGGGAAGATCCTTGGGGTGGCGATTTGCTTCCCTTCGTCCGTTGAGTTTACTATCAGGGCGGTTACAAGCCCGAACGGAACGCGTCGTACAGTCGCATCGACGAATGGGAACTGGGCTGCGAATGGCAGATCACGCCGCAGATGGAATTCACGGCCATGTACACCATGACCGCCCGGACGAACACCACCGCGATCAACCGGGAAGACGTCGAATCCTACGGCCAATACGACGGCCACATCCTGCGGTTCCAGTTCCAAGTCAACTACTGACTGATAGGAATTTTGAACACCGTCCGCCAATTATGACGACGTTTGCCAGGATCGATTTGCGGGGGGATCGGGGGGGCCAGCGAATTTCGGGCAAGGGAATTGGGAG
>SKVE01000782.1 GCA_007129635.1 Planctomycetaceae bacterium | reverse complement strand
GTGTATCAAGGTTTGGGACTGCCGGGGATTCCACGGGGGACGATCACCGCGTTGCGTGTGATCGCGTTGGAGTATCGGGCAGCGGGCGTCGGCGAAAACCGAAATCGGGGGCCGGCCGGTGGTGCGTTGATCAGCACGCCCATCTCGATCCAGGGTGCCTGGGACGTCAAACGCATCTTGGGAACCACGCCCGTCCATCCTGATGGTTCCGCCTTCTTCCAGGTGCCATCTCGTACGCCGCTGTACTTCCAGGCGATCGACGCGCAAGGACACGCCGTCCAGACGATGCGAAGTTGGACGACCTTGATGCCGGGCGAGGTGCAATCGTGCGTCGGTTGCCACGACCACAAGAACTCGGTCCCTCCGCCGATCGGCCTGAGTCAGGCTGCGTCCCATCCGGCGCGTCCGTTGGACGAATTCTATGGGCCGCCGCGAGGGTTCAGCTTTATTCAAGAGATCCAGCCCATCCTGGATCGCCGCTGTGTGGTCTGTCACCATCTGGACGATCCTCCCGCTTACCTGCACGATGCAGAGATACCGCGCGGTCCTTGGCAGCGAGATCACGATCAAGCGATCGTCCCCTCGTTCAGCCTCCGCGGCCACCAGTCACTGGATGCTACCGCCCAGCGTTTATGGAGTGATTCGTACTTGGCACTGGCGCATCGACGAGTCGCCGATTGGGTCAGCCCACAGTCCTCCCCGTCGATCCAACCTCCCTATTCGGCCGGTGCTTCGCAGAGTCCGCTGATCGCCATGCTCGAAAAGGGTGAACACTTTGGTGTTGCTCTCAGCCGTGAAGAGTTGGACAAGTTGGCTTTGTGGATCGATCTGCTGGTCCCTTACGCGGGCGATTATACGGAGGCCATGAATCCCGACGCACTGCCGCGTTACCTACATTTCCTGGAGAAACGCCATCGGTGGCAGGACGAAGAGGCCAGGAACATCGAATCGATGCTGCACCGTTGATTCGCGGTGTCCGACCGATTAGAGTAAACTGGTTGGATCGGCGGTTCTGGCACGTTGTGCTGGGACGATCCTGGGCGCTTGATTCACCGTCTGAGAGAACTCCGCTTGTGAAGATATCAACGATCGCTTGTCTCATTTTGTTCGCATTTCCCATCCTGGCGGGCGACGCCAGGGCGACGGATTGGTTCGTGGATAATCAGACCGGCGACGACCGGTTCGACGGCAAAGATGCCGCCTCACGGGGGGGCGGCGTCGGGCCGTTCAAGTCGATCGCTCGTGCCTTGCGAGCTGCCGAAAGGGGGGCTCACATTATTTTGGCGGATACGGGCGAGCCTTACCGCGAGAGCATCACATTGCAGGGCGCGTCGCACAGCGGTTTGTCCTATCAGGATTTTCGGCTGACCGGCAACGGAGCCGTCTTGGATGGGACGGCCCCGATCCCGCGCGATGCCTGGGAGCCGCTCGGGCAGGGAATCTGGCGTTTTTCGCCGCGGCGCATGAGTCACCAGTTGCTGTACCTGGATGGCGAGCCGGCGGAGCGGGTGGTCGTCTCGCGTGGCGAGCTGGCGTTGCCGGATCTTGAGCCGCTGCAGTGGTGCTTGTTCGATCGGCAGATCTATTTCCGTGCGGAACAAGACCGCGCGCCCGGGGATTATTCGCTGAGTCTCACGGCGTTGCCTGTCGGCATCACGCTGGTGGATGTCCATCGCGTGATGATCAGCGACCTGACCATCCAGGGTTTTCAATTGGACGGGATCAACGCTCACGACAATGTGTTCGAGGCGACCTTGCAGCGTCTGGTGTGTCAGGGGAATGCGCGCAGCGGGATTTCCGTCGGGGGTGCTTCGCGAGTTCAAATCCAGCGATGCCTGATCAGCGATAACGGAGCCGCCCAGCTTCGCACCGAAGACCATTGCGTGGTCCACTTGCGCGGTTGTCGCATCCTGGATCATTCCGCACCGGCGATCGTTAGGGAAGGTGGCAGGATTCACGATGACGATCAGGATCACTAGGCATTGCGAAGATAGAAGTTCGGGAGGAACTTAAATGAGTTGGTGGCGATTGGTGGTTCGCAGTCTGTTCCATCATCGGCGGATGAACGTGGCGGTCGCGTTCGGGGTGGCGGCGGCCACGGCGGTACTGACGGGTGCCTTGATCGTGGGAGATTCGGTTCGCGGCAGCCTGCGGACGCTGGCGCTTGATCGGCTAGGGAACATCGACCAGGTGCTGGTTTCGAACCGCTTCTTTCGCCAGGAGCTGGCCCAGTCGCTGGCCAGCCAAGCAACCTTCCAGGAGCATTACGAATCGGCCGTACCAGCGTTGCTGTTCCCGCGAGCGACCGTCCAGACCCAAAACCTGGATCCGGTCTCGCGTGCGACCGGGGTGATGGTGATCGGCGCCGATGAAGACTTCTGGCTGCTGGGCGATCCCGCGGCCCGTCCTGATCCGCTGCCGGGCCCGGACCAGATCGTGCTGAACGCGACGCTGGCCTCGGAACTGAGGGTCCAGGTCGATGATCGGTTGCTGCTGCGATTGCCGAAGGCCAGCCAGGTGCCGGCCGAAAGCGCGCTGGGCGAGAAGGAAGATCGTATCCGCACGGTCGTCGGTCTGCAGGTGGTGGCGATCATCCCGGATCAAAGCTTGGGGCGATTCAGTCTATCGACCAGCCAAGCGGCGCCTCGAAACGCTTACGTCGCGTTGGAAACACTCCAGTTCGCTTTGGAGCAATATGACCGCGTCAATTGCCTGATGGTAGGCGGCCCTCGGATTGCGACGGGTTCGTCGGCCGCTGCGAAATCGGTCGATCTCGGCCTGCTCCTGGAACCGACGCTGGAGGACTTCGGAATCCAGGTCCAGCGAGTCCGGCGTACGTTCCAAGAGACGGACAGTGACGTTCAGCAGGTGATCTTCGACTACTTTCACGTCACGACCAACCGGATGCTGTTGGAACCGTTGATGGCCGAAGTGCTGCAACAAGTGCTGGCGCCGCGAAACCCGCAAGCCGTTTCGACCTATGTGGCCAATTCGATCCTCTCGCCGGACCATCCCGACGCAGAAGCCATCCCCTACTCGTTGGTCTCGGGGATCGATTCTGAACCAACGCTGGGGCCCCTGGTCGATTCGCAGGGCCAGCCGATACAACTGGACGAAGGCCACATCGCCCTGAACCGCTGGGCTGCCGACGATCTAGGGGTCCAGGTCGGGGATCGCATCCAACTGCGGTACTACCGTCCCGAGGCGACTCATGGTCGATTGGACGAAGCGACGGCCGAATTCACGTTGCACACCATCGCGCCGCTGACCGATCCGGCCACACCCTACACCCGCCGTCGTGCAGCTCGATTCGACCAGCGGCCAACGCCGGTCAACGATCCCGACCTGACTCCCGAGGTGGAAGGGGTGACCGACCAGGATTCGATCGAGTCTTGGGAGGCACCGTTTCCGGTGGATTTCAGCCGAGTCCGATCGCAGGACGATGACTATTGGCAAAAACATCGCACGACCCCCAAAGCGTTCGTCTCCTTGGCCGATTCCAACCGCTTGTGGGGCAGTCGTTTCGGAGACATCACCTCGCTGCGCATCCCCGCCCCGCCGGACCTGAATCCGGATAGCCCGGCGGAAGCGGACTGGATGGACCAGTTACAGGCCGAAATGGCCGCAGCCCTACGACCCGTCCAAGACCAGTTGGGGTTCGAGTTCCTGCCGATCCGGCAGCGCAGCCTGGACGCTGCGGCTGGGACGACGCCGTTTGATGTGCTGTTTTTGGCGCTCAGCATGCTGGTCATCCTGGCTGCACTGATCCTGGTCATGCTGTTGTTCCGATTATCGATCGAGCAACGAGCCGCCGGGATCGGGACGCTGATGGCGGTGGGGTTCTCGCGGCGGCGTACGGCCGGACTACTGATCACCGAAGGCAGCCTGATCGCGGCTGTCGGCGGGTTGCTGGGGGTCGCGGCCGGAACGGGTTACGCTTGGCTGATGATCACCGGGTTGCAAACATGGTGGGTCGACGCCATCACCACACCGTTTCTGCAGATGTACGTGACGAGCCGAACTTTGCTGGTCGGTTACCTGAGCGGGGTGCTGGTGTGCGCGGCCACCATCGGCGTCAGTTTGCGTTTCATGCGCCGCATGGCAGTCCGCAGTTTGCTGGCGGGTCGCGCGTCCGATGAATCGACGTTCCGGTACCAGCGTCATCAGCGTTGGTGGATCGTTTCGCCGGTTTTGTTGGTCGTTTCGCTGGGGTTCGCCGCCAACGCCGCCACTAGCGGTGGTGAAACCCAAGCGGCTTCGTTCGTCGCCTCGGGCGCCGCGGTGCTGGCCGCCCTGCTGATCGCGATTCGCGGTTATCTGCGTGCCGGCGGCTGGCAAGCAGGTGGTGGCAACAAGCTTTCGCTTTCGGCCCTGGCGGCACGCAACGCCGCGCGCAATCCGACTCGCAGTGCCATGACCATCGGGTTGATGGCGGTCGCCAGCTTCCTGATCATCGCCATGGGCGCCTTTCGTGCCGAACCGACGGATCGAGGCACCGGCGGGTTCCAGTTGATGGCCGATAGCGACCA
Source organism: Planctomycetaceae bacterium (assembly GCA_007129635.1). Classification (GTDB taxonomy): domain Bacteria; phylum Planctomycetota; class Planctomycetia; order Pirellulales; family Pirellulaceae; genus SKKK01. Next base: position 1,023 of record SKVE01000782.1, on the reverse strand, counting down.
GCCGGTCTTCGAGAATTTGAACACCGACGAAGGCCGGGACGCCCTGCTGGGCGACCAGGCGGTCGCACTCCAGGATACGGTCACCATCGCGTTACGAGTCCAGATGGGCGATGATGCCGACTGCACGAACCTGTACCGGCCGTCGCAACCTCAAGTTTTGGGGATTCCGTCCGCGATGATCGATCATTTCGACGATCCCGAGATCCCGTCGTTCGGCTGGATCAGCAGTGCGGCCCAGACTTCGGACCAGCAAGCCAACCCTTGGCGTCTGTTGCGATCGGAACGCGACGACGACGCGATCGCGGTGGTCCTGGATCAGAACACGGCCATGTACAGCCTGCAATTGTACGGGGGCGTCGGCGAGCAGTTTGAAATCCAATACGAGGCCGGTCCGCCAGTCCGTTTCCAGGTCGTCGGGTTGCTCAATACGTGCATCCTGCAAGGCAGCCTGATGATCTACGAACCGGACTTTTTGGAGGCCTTTCCTGACGTGGCCGGATACCAAATGTTTTTGATTCGGACGGATCAAGATCAGCAGGAACAGGTGACGGCGGTGCTGGAGGACCGGTTGGGTGACTTCGGGTTCGGCGTCACATCGGCCGCGCGTCGACTGGACAGTTTGCTGGCCGTCCAGAACACCTACCTGAGCACCTTCCAGACGCTGGGGGCACTGGGCCTGCTGCTGGGCACGTTCGGTCTGGCCACGGTACAGATTCGCAATGTGGTCGAACGGCGCAGCGAGCTGGCGTTGATGCGAGCTGCCGGGTTCCGACGCGCACGATTGGCGGCGATGGTGCTGCAAGAGAACATCGCCCTGTTGATCGGCGGGTTGCTCAGCGGTCTGATCGCCGCGATGGTCGCCATCGTCCCCTATGTGATCTTGGGCGGCGCCTCGGTACCCCTGCTTGATCTGACCATCACGTTGGCGGTGATCCTATTGACCGGAGTGTTGTCCAGCCTGACTTCGGTTCGCACTACGTTGCGTGCACCGTTGCTGGCCGCGCTGCGCGGTGATTGAGGATG